>JAJYKC010000020.1 GCA_021788955.1 Acidobacteriota bacterium | reverse complement strand
GTTCAGCAGGTTCTGCTGGCCGATGCCGCTATACAGCGGGGCGAGGTTGTAGCCGGCGAAGATCGACGCCTGCTGCGCCTGGTTGAAGTTGTAGCGCTGCATGTAGATGGTGAAGCCGGTCTGGATCGGACGGTCGAACAGATACGGCTCGGTGAAGCCGAACTGCACGCTGCGCAGCATCGTGCCGAGCTGGGAACTCAGGCTCAGCGTTTCGCCCATTCCGAGGAAGTTGTTGGTTGAGTACGAGAAGCCGATGAAGCTGCCGGCGATTTCACTTACGCCGCCGTTGAGCTGGATCGAGTTCTTGCCTTTTTCCTTAACCTTCAGGTTGAGGTCGACGGTGTTGGTCTTGGTGTCGCGGGTGACGGTGGCGGCGTCCTCTTCCTTCAGCGGCTCGAAGTAGCCGAGCTGGTTCAGGCGGAGTATGCTGACATCCCACAAGCGGGTGTTGAAGAGGTCGCCTTCGTCGATGAGGAGTTCGCGGCGGATGACCTTGTCGCGCGTCGTGGTGTTGCCGGTGAAATCGATGCGGCGGACGAAGAACTGCTTGCCCTCGTCGACGGCGAGGGTCAGATCGATGGTGCCGTTCTCGGGGTGCGGGTCGAAGTCAGGCTCGACGACGGCGTCGATGTATCCGAACTCCCCGTAGAGCTTCTGCATGTTCTTCACGCCCTTGCGGAGCTTTTCGGTGGAGAAGGTATCGCCTTCGGTCATGCCGAACAGAGGCCGCATCAGTGCGTTCGGCGTCTTGAACAGCTTTACGCCGGTGAAATTGATCTTGCCGATCTTGTACTTGATGCCCTCGTCCATCGTGATGCTCAAGTCGGCGCGCTTGCCGATCTTGTTGGAGTGGACGAGCGGGATGTTCCGCCCCGTGCCGCCCACGTCGTGAATCGTCACGCTGTGGTCTTCCACGCGCGCCGTGAAGTAGCCGTTCTGCTGGTAGAAATCGCGCACGCGCTCCTGGTCTTCTTCGAACTTGGACGAGTCGTAGGTTTTGGCGAACAGGTTTTCGAACAGGATCGAGTGGGGGATGCCGAGGGGACGAAGGTTCTTCATCGCATTGATGATGTCCTTGCGCGAGAAAACCTTGTTGTTCTTGATCTCGATGTTGCCGACCTTCACCTTCGGGCCTTCGTCGATCTTGAAGACGAGACTGAGAGAGGCCGGGGGCACCTGGTGTAGCACCGGAGTCACGGTGGCGTACTGGTGGCCACGCTCGGCGAGGAGTTCCACGAGCACGTTTTTAGCGTGCTGGACCTTGTTCGGGTCGTACTGCGACTCGACAACAAGGCTGACGTGGCGTTCCTTATAGCGGTCCAGAATATCCGACACGCTGATCGACTTATTGCCTTCGTAGGTGATCGACCGGATCATCGGACGCTCGGTGACGAGCCAGCGGATGATCCAGCCGGTCTTGCCGCGGATTTTCTCCACCGAGAGGTCGTCGAAACGGCCGCTGTTCCAAAGCGCGGAGAAGTCGCGGTGAATGACCTCGTCGTCGAGTTTGTCTCCCACGCGGGAGAAAATGAGCGCGCGCAGCGTGTCCTGCGGCACGCGGCGGGCGCCACGGAACTCGATCGCTTCAATCGTGTCGGCCGGACTTACGGTTGGCGTAGGGGCCTTCGCGGTAGGCGGCGCTTCGAACGGCTGCTGCTGCTGTTTGCCGGGCTCCTGCGCCTGCGGCACCGTTTCAAATGGATTTCCCGGTGCCGCTGGCTGGGCCTGTTTGGGAGGCTGCGCCTGCGGCGCCGGCTGGTTAGCGGGCGGCGGGGTGGATGGCTTTTGCTGTGAAGACGGCTGCTGCGCCAGCGCTAGCGGGAGCGCGCACAGCAACAGCGTCATCAGGCGGCCAGGCCTGTGATACATCGTCAAGAATCGTTCCTTTCCACCCTGCGCGAATTCCTCTTCGAGTGGCGCTCCAGTTGAGCTGTGCGCAAATTCCACGGTGTGCGCAAATTTCACTAACGCTCAATACATCCAAGTCAAAGTGCTACCGGGACGAGACGCGCGGACTTTCATACGCGTTTCAAGGAGCGGCGCCTTACACGTGGGTCAAACCCAACATTCTACCCGATAGGAGGCGGCAAGGGAAATATTTATCGGCGGGAGCCGGGCGGCGGGGCCGCGAACCCTCCCGGAAACGCGCGGTCAAGCGGGACCGGCGCGTCTCGCCGCGCCGCTGTTTCGCAATTGCTCGCGGCCCGCCGAGGAGGCGGGCTTGCGCGGCGCGCGCCCAAGCAGGCGGTTCACGCCGCGAATCAACTGTGCCACCTCCCGCGAGCTTTTCTGGATCACGAGGTCGGCGCCGGTTGTCTCTTCGTTCAATCCCATCGCATCGGTGAAGCCGGAGACCAATATCACGGGGATATCGGCGCGCACTTTGCGTACCTGCGCCGTCAGCTCGACGCCATTCATCTTCGGCAACCTGAAGTCGGTGATCAACAGTTCGAATCGTTGTTTGGTGAAAAGTTCGAGTGCATCCTCCGCCGTGGATGCGATGGTAATCCGGTGCCCAAGCTCTTCCAGCACGCTCTTGCGGGCCACTAGTCCCAGTCCGTTGTCGTCCACCATCAAGATTCGGGCTGTCTGTGCAGCGGATGAATCTTTCATGTTCTAGCCAAGGGCGACAGTAGCGCAACGTCGATTCCGCTGTCAATTGAACGCTATGCTTCTGGGAACTCGCCAGATCTAGTGCTTGACTCTGAGACAGAGATTGTGACAGCCCGCGCTACTCGACTTCCTTCGGCGCCTTGTAGCCCGCCTTGGCGATGATCTGGTACTTGATGGAATGACCCTTGCCATCGACGACGCGAAGCGGTTCGCCGGTGGCGGGATTCACCAGTTGCACCCGGATCCTGCGGAACGAGCCGTCGCGGGCCTGGTTGCTGGGGTGATAGGTGATGGTGTACTGGTTGCGGAGCGCGGCCGAAATGGCGTTGAAGATCGAAGGAAATTCGCCGTAGAAGCGCGGGAAAAACGCCTGCCCGCCGGTCTCGCGCGCGAATACGTTCATTTGATTGTCGGCCTGGAGGAAGTCAAGCTGAGCGATGTTGCCGAGCATGCCCGCGGCGTCCATGTATTCGCGCAGCGCTTGAAGCATGCCGACCGCGTAGATAGGCACAGCGGAAGACTGAATCGATTTCCGGGCCTTGTCGAAGGTCAGCTTGCTGAAGGTGTCCACGCCCGAAGAAATCAGCACGATCGCCTTGCGGCCTTCGACGTTCTCCATCCGCGTCTCGGCGTCGACGAGCGCGTCGTAGAGATTCGACTCCGAGAAGCCGGCGATGCGCAAGCGCTGGAGGGCGTCGTAGGTCTTCTGGCGGTTCGTGCTGAAGTCGGACAGAATTTCGGGCTTGAGGTCATAAGCAATCACCGCGACGTAGTCTTCGGGCTTCAGCGTCTGCACAAAGCCGTAAGCGGCGGTGAGGGTCTGATACCAGCCGTCCGACCAGTATTGCTGGAACAGGTTGCTGAATTCGATGAGGAGGCAGACGGTCATGGGCGCCTCGCCCATGTTGACGCCGGCGATCTGCTGCGGCACGCCGTCCTCGAGCACGCGGAAGTTCCCCGGTGGAATGCGCGGGATGAAGTGGCCTTTGTTGTCGAGAACGGAGACGTCCACGGTGACCGTGATGGCTTCGGCCTTGAAGGTGGCCTCGGGGGTCTGCTGGTTTTCCTTCTTATACTGGGACGGGATGGGCGCCGTGGTCGAGTCCGCCGGAGCGTTGGTGTCCGTCTTCTTGGGCTTGGCGACGCTTTCGGTAGATTGGGAGCCCGGCCCCTCCGGCGCAGGCCCTTCCTGCGCGAACAACGTCATGCCGAGTGTGAGTAAAAAAGCGATCAGGAATCGCATAGCTCTAACCTCCCGTACCGTACGCAATTCCAGTGTACTTGCGTTCACTGGACCCAGGGGTCGCGGTCGGAATCGTGCTTTTTCAGATACACCTGAAACTTCCGGCGCATCCTCTGGCGCTTCCACTCGGCGTAGACCGATTGCAGTCGTCTTCGCGGATTTAGACGCACGCGCGGCATCTTAAGGTACAGATAGCCGACCAGCAGTCCTCCGAGGTGGGCGAACTCGCTGATGCCGGTGTTGCCGCCGCTCATCGACATGAGGAACGCAACGGCGCCGACGATCATGACGAAGTACTTCGCTTGAATTGGAATCAGGAAGCCCCAGAGGATGGTGCGCGTCGGGAACAGGAGAGCGTAGGCGAGCAGAATGCCGAAGATGGCGCCCGAGGAGCCGATGGTGGCGACATCCGGAGTGCCGGCGGCATAGTTGGCGACGACCACGCAGATGCCGGCGCCGATGCCGCAGACCATGTAGTAGCGCAGGAACCTCGCGGCGCCCCAGCTACGTTCGAGGTCCGCGCCGAACATCCACAGGGCAAGCATGTTCCAGATGATGTGGCTGAAGCCGCCATGAAGAAACATGTATGTGGCCAATTGCCACACCATGAACATCTCGACCGCGGCGCGCGGGGTGAGCGCCATCAGGCCGGAGACCTCCTGGACAAGGGGCGAGCGATGGAAAAGGAACGTGAAAATGAAGATCGCCGTGTTGACGATCAGAAGCCACTTTGTGGCGGGAGGAAACCAGCCGGAGGACAGAAACTGGAGAGTGCGGGTTCGGCCGCCTCGATACGCCATGGGTCTGGAGCAGAACTCTGGCTACAGGATAACAGAAGGCGTCAGGAACGCGCCCGCGGCTTGCCGCCCGGTGCGCGGGCCAGCGTACGATCGAGCGAAACATGCCCGAATTTCAACGCCATGGCGAGCGCAATCCAGACTTGCCAATGGGAAAAAAGCCCATCGCCGATAAAGAAATGTCCGGCCAGATTCAAGTCGCCCGCTAAGCGCCACAATCCAAGAGTGAGCGCGGCGGCGGCGAGAGAATTCGCCAAAAAGGAAACGACATCGACGGCAATCCGCACGTGGCGCACCGCCTCGCGATCGAGAATTGGTTCTCCCGTCCAGACCGACGCCATGGGCCGGATCCAGGACGGATAGAACGTTTCGGCTAGGCGGTTGGCTGACATCGTGTTTGCCCTTCTCACTGGAGTAGATGCAAGCTATTCTCCAAACGTTGCAGACCGCCTGCCTTAAATGTCCGGGCGTGCGCGAACGACACCGGACGCAGCCAAAAGAAAGTACGCGGAAAAGTTAAAAACCGGATTTTGCCAGCGGAGCGGAAGCTCCCTGGCGGGCGGTGGGATTTGACTGGGGCTGAGCGGCGCGATTTAACAGAAACGCAACGCCTTCGGTAAAGACAAAGGCCGCAAGCCAGACTTGCCAATGGGAAAAAAGACCGCTTGAAATGGCGAATTTACTGGTCAGGTGGAGATCGGCGCCGAAGCGCCAGAAGGCGAGGACACCGGCCATGACGGCGACGGGTTGAAGTAAAGCCGCTGTCGCCAGAAGGACCTTTTGGCGCCTAGGGCTCTGCCTCCGGCGCCCGAGCGTGAGTCGTATCCTGACGACCATTCCTGTAAAATTCAGTTTACCAGCAGCAACTTCCATATCGGCAACGAAAGGGCAGACAACATCAACATGCGTAGATTGAAGACCGCATTCATCGGGACCGGCTTTATGGGTAAGGTCCACGCGGACGCCGTCCGACGGCTTGGCAACGTCGAACTGGCGGCCGTGGCGTCGGCTACGCGCGAGGAGGCGCAAGCTTTCGCCGCGTCGCAGGGAATAGCGAAAGCAACGGGCGACTACAAGGAGGTTCTCGCCGACCCGTCCATTGACGCCGTTCATATCCTCACTCCGAACGCGCTGCACTTCCCCATGGCGATGGCCGCGCTCGAAGCCGGGAAAAACGTGTTGTGCGAGAAACCGCTTTGCGTGACGAGCGCGGAGGCGCGGAAGATGCTGGAAGCGGCGGAAAGCCGCAAGCTCGCCCACTGCGTCGAGCACAACCTGCGCTACTACCCGGTGGTTCAGCAGATCCGGCGCATGATCGAAGCCGGGGAGATGGGCGATGTGCTCGTGGTGCAGGGGACTTATTCGCAGGACTGGCTGCTGTATGACACGGACTGGAACTGGCGGATCGAGGCGGAAGAGAATGGTCCGCTGCGGGTGATGGGCGACGTCGGCTCGCACTGGATGGACATGATCCAGCACGTGACGGGGATGAAGATCACCTCGCTTTGCGCCGATCTGCAGATCTTCCATAAGACGCGGAAGAAGCCAAAGGGGGCGGTGGAGACCTTCACGGCGAAGACGAAGACGCACGCCGACACGGTGGACGTGCCGGTGACGACGGAAGACTACGGCGCCGTGCTGCTGCGGTTGGGCGACCGGGCGCGGGGCGCGTTCACGGTGAGCCAGATGTCGGCCGGGTGCAAGAACAAATTCGCGATCGAGGTATACGGAACCAGGTGCGGCGCGGCGTGGAACCAGGAGCGGCCGGATGAGTTATGGATCGGCCATCGCAACACGCCGAACCAGTTGATCGTGAAAGATCCGTCGCTGCTGCTGCCCGCGGCGGCAGGCTACGCCGACCTGCCGGGCGGCCACGGCGAAGGCTACGACGATACACACAAGCAGAACTTCCGGCGCTTCTACGCGCGCGTGGCGGATCCGTCGGCGCCGGTGGAATATCCGACATTCGCCGACGGTTTGCTGGGCATGCACCTGCTCGAGAAGGTGCACGAGAGCGCGCAGAAGCAGGCCTGGGTGACCGTCTAGCCCGCGCGGGAAAGGCACTTGTTGAAGCGGCGATGGCAGGAGCGGCTTCGCGGCGCAGCCTACTGGGGCGCACTGGCACTCTGCTTCGCCATCGCGGTGGCGGGCGGGTGGACTTCTCCGGCGACGCGGTTCGACGACTACATGTACGACTGGCTGCTCGGGCTGTATCCGGCGCCGGATGCCGAGCCTGCCTCGGTCGTGCTGGCGATCGACGATGCGACGCTGAATGCGTTCGGAGGACAGCGCAGCCTGCGGCCGATTCTGGCGCGCGCGGTGCGCCTGGCGGCGGCGGCGCACCCGCGCGTGCTCGCGCTCGACGTGCTGATATCGGACGCCACAACGCCAGCCGACGACCGCGATCTCGAGGCCGCGCTCGCCGAGGCGAACAACCTGGTGCTTCCTGCGGAGGTCAGCCCCGACGGGGCGTGGGAGTTCCCGCTGGAGATGTTTCGAACTCGCGCGTGGGCGCTCGGCCATGTGGAAGCCGACCCGCGATCGGAAGACGGAGTGACGCGGCAGATTCCGCTCGAGGCGGTGGCCGGACACCGGCGGCTTTGGGCCGAGGCGCTCGAGTCGTATCGCTTGTGGGTGGGAGCTGCGGCAATCGTGGAATCCCAGGATGACCTGATGGTGGGCGCGATGCGCATTCCGGCACCTCCGGGGGCGAACCTCACGCGGGCGATGCGCATCCGGTTCACGCCGAATCCGCTGCCGGCGGTCTCGGTGCGCGACCTGGCGGCGCGGCCGGCACTCGGCAACCTACTGCGCGGCCGCGTGGTGTTCCTGGGAGTGACGTCGCTGTCGCTGACGCGCGACCGGGTGCGGACGCCGTATGGGGAGATGATTTCCGGCGTCGAAGTGCACGCGCAGGCGTTCGAAACAATTCGCCGGGGAATGTTCTTGACCGCCGCGCGCGACTCGACGCTGCTGTTTGCCTGCGCGCTGCTCGTGATCGCGGGCGGGCTGATCTTCCGGTTGGCGCCGGGTTGGTTTGCCTATGCGCTTGCGGCCATGCTGGTGGCGTGCGCGCACGCACTGCCGTTTTTCGCCTTTCCGCGCGGGGTGATTTTTCCGGCGGTGCCCCTGGCGCTGGCGGCGTGGCTAACGGTGGCAACCGCGGCGAGTTTCGAATACTTCGTTGTGCGCCGGCGGATGCGTCGCGCCGAGACCGGGCAGGCGCGCTACCGGCAGGCGATTCAGTTCGTGACCCATGAAATGCGCACGCCGCTGACGGCGATTCAGGGTTCGAGCGAACTGATGGGGCGCTACAACCTGAACGAGGAGAAACGCAAACAGATCGCGACGATGATCAACGCGGAATCCAAACGCCTGTCGCGGATGATCCAGACGTTTCTGGATGTCGAGCGGTTGAGCGAAGGCGCGATGGAGTTGAAGCGCGCGCCAACGGATTTAGCCGCGGTAGTGGCGAATTGCGTGAAGCGGGCCGGGCCGCTGGCCGAGCGCAAGAAGATCGCGATCGAAAGCGGAACGCTCGATTCCGCGATGGTGCAGGCGGACGCGGAGTTGCTCGAATACGCGATCTACAACCTGCTGAACAACGCCGTGAAGTACTCGCCGGAGGAGACGCGCATCACCGTGGCGCTGCGCAACGGCGACAAGACAGCAGCCGTATCTGTGGCCGACCAGGGCATGGGCATGGAGCCGAAGGAGATGGAGCGGCTGTTCACGCGGTTCTACCGGACGCCGCGCGCGGAGGCTTCGGGAATCACGGGCACGGGGCTGGGGTTGTCGATCGTGCAACAGATCGTGAACGCGCACGGGGGGCGGATCGAGGTGGCGAGCGAGGCGGGGAAGGGGTCCTGCTTCACGGTCACGTTGCCGGTGGAGCGCAAACTGGTAACTTAAAGTAAAGAAAAATCCTCCGTGTCCCGCTTGCTGTTGGTTGAAGACGATCATTCGGTCCGCTCCACGATCACGACGTTTTTGGAGCTCGAGGGATATTCCGTCGACGCGGTGTCGTCGACGCGCGACGCGATCAACCGGCTGGAGGCCTCGGCTTATCCCGTAGTCATTTCGGATATTTATCTGGACGAGCGGACGGGACTCGACATTCTGGCGGCGGCGCGGCGGGCCAATCCGGGGTGCGCGGTGATTCTGATGAGCGCCCGGGGCAGCATGGAGACTGTCATGGCGGCCACGCAGGGCGGCGCGTTCGACTATCTCGCCAAACCGTTTGAGCTCGACGACATGCTGGGGGCGATCCAACGCGCCGAAGCCTCGCTGAACCACGAGGACGAGGAAGAGGAAGCCTCGATCGACGATCTGCCGGCGAGCAGTATGATCGGCAGTTCGGCTTGCGTGGTCGAAATTTACAAGACGATTTCGCGCGTGGCGCCGACGGATGCGACCGTCCTGATCGAAGGCGAGACGGGCACGGGCAAAGAGATTGTGGCGCGGATGATTCACGCCAACAGCGCCCGCGCCGCGCAGCCGTTCGTGCCGGTTGATTGCGCGGCGATCGCGCCGGCGCTGCTGGAAAGCGAACTGTTCGGCGCGCTGCGGGGCGCCTACACGGGAGCGGACCGCGACCGTACCGGCGTGCTCGAGTCGGCCAACAACGGCACGGTGCTGCTTGATGAGATCGGCGATATCGAACTGACGTTTCAGCTCCGGCTGCTGCGCTTTTTGCAGGAGCGCGAGGTGCGTCCGCTGGGCGCGGCGCGGGGCAAGAAGGTCAATGTGCGCGTGCTGGCGGCGACGAACAAGGACCTTCAAAAGCTGGTCCAGGAAGGCAAATTCCGCGAGGACCTGTGGTTCCGGCTGAACGTGGTGCGCATCACCCTGCCTCCGCTGCGCGAGCGCCACGGCGACGTGCCGCTGCTGGCGCATCACTTTCTCAAGCTCTACAACGAGCGGTATCAACTTGACACGCGGCTGGCGGTAAGCGGACTGAAGGCGCTGGAGGACTACAGTTGGCCGGGCAATATCCGGCAGATCCAGCACCTGATGGAGCGGCTGGTGTTGTTGGCGCCGCAGGGGAAGATCGACGAGGCGGCGGTGCTCGAAGGGATTCAGCGCACGTCTTCGAAAGAGGCCGACACGGAAACGCTCGCCGGCACCGAGGCCGAGCAGATCAAGAAAGTGCTGTTGGCGACGAACGGCAACAAGAGCCGCGCCGCACGAATCCTGGGCATCGAGCGGAAGACGCTGTACCGGAAGCTGGAGCGGCTCGAGTTGGAATAATTAGGAGCCGGGAGCCTGAAGCCAGGAGCAACCGGGGCCGCAATCGCACTACACCGCCGCGGGCTCCCCGAGGCTTTCCGGCGCGCTGCGGTGGAGGCGGTTGGCCAGGAATGAGGGCAGGTAACAGAGGCAGCCGATCGCGACCGCGAGGACGGCGTTCACGGTGACCACGGCGAGGGCCGTAAGCAGGAACGCGGCGGCGTCGGCGCGGCGCATGCGCGAGAGCCGCTTCCAGGTGCTCCACTCAAGCAGGCAGATGCCGATGTAGGCGGTGACGCCGGCGAGGGCGACGAGGGGAATCTTCGCGATCAGGCCGCCGCCAAGAGCGATCATGGCGACGATCATGACGCCATGCAGGAAATTCGACATGCGGGTACTGCCGCCGCAGCGGACGCTGGCCAGGCTGCGGGCGGGAATACCGACGCTGAGCGGCGCGGCGAAACTGGCGGCGAACAGGTTCGCGATGCCGTAGGCACCCAGTTCGACGTCGGCGTCGGCGCGCTTCAGGTGTTGGTGGCGGCCGCGGAAGTGCTCGACCACGCGGGATGTGAGCAGGATGTTGATGGAAGCTACGAATGCGAGGCCGAGAGCCTCCGGCAGGACTGTCAACATATCGTCGGGCTGCCAGGAGAAGCCGGCAAACGGCGGCAGGCGGAGGCTGATAATGCCCACCTGGCGCACGTGAATCGGAAGCGCGGCCGAGAAAGCGGCGGCAGACAGAAGTCCAACCAGCGGGGCGGGCCATCGCGGCAGCCACTTCTGGGCGGCAAGCGCGGCACTGATCAGCACGACGCTGAGGGCGATCGGCTCCCAACGCGCCTCGCCAATGTGTAAGAGCACGAACCAGCTTTGAGCGAGCATGTTGTTCGACGTCCGGTTGATGGCGGCGTGGACGCCAAGCATTGCCGCCAGTTGCGACAGAAACATCATGGCGCCGATGCCGCAGGAGAAGCCGGTGACAACGGCCTGCGGCACGCGCTGGATGTGGCGGCCGAGGCGGAGCAGGCTGAAAACCATCATGAAGACGCTGGCGGCGAGGCAGACCTTCGCCGCTTCGCCGATGCCGCCGTGTGCGGTGGCATGCGCGATGAATGGCACCGTGGCGCTGGCCGTGCCGCCGATCAGCACCGGGTTGCGGCCAAGCAGCGCGGTGATTGGCGCGGTGGCCACCGACGTCAGCAGGCCCAGTTCGGGCGGAAGGCCCATCATGCGGGCCAGCGCCAGGCCGTAAGGTATCGCGATCAGGGCGGCGAGCGCGCCACCTATCAAGTCTCCGCCGAGCGCCCGCCAGCTATATCGAATCTTTGAAAATCGCAAGTCGAACACCCAAAGGGAAGCGCTCGACACGGGGCGCACCATCGCGCTTACGAGGCGCCGCGTGGAGGGCGGAAGACCCTCCACGCAGGTTGGTCAAAGAATGAACAGACGGGGCCGGTCAGGCCTCGTAGCACTTCAGGCACGCGGCCTGGAACTTCGACATCTCATCCGGAGTTCCCACCGAAACCCGGACCCACTCCGGCATCGCCGGCCAGACGCGTCCGACGTAGACGTTCTGCTTCGCCATGGCGGCATAGAATTGCTTGCCCGGACGCTTGACGTTCATCATGAACATATTCGCGTCAGAGGGAATGAATTCGATGTTGTTCTTGGCGAGGAAGCTGAAAGTCTCGGCGCGAACGCCGGTCATGAAGGCGCGGCGCTTTTCGATAAGGCCCTTCTCTTTCAGGCTGACGTTGGCGCCGACCATAGCGGTGATCGGCATGGCGCCGGCGCCGTACTTGTAGATCGGCTTCAGCAGGTCCGGGCGTCCCAGCGCGGCCCCGGCGCGAAGGCCGGCCATCCCGTAGAGTTTGGAGAACGTCCGAAGCACGATGACTTCCTTGTCCTGCGCGACGAACTGGGCGTTCTTCTGCGTCTTCTCGGCGAAGTGGACGTAGGCTTCGTCGAGCAGGATGATCGAACCCTTGGGCTTGTTCGCCACCAGCCACTCGATGTCGGCCTGCGGCGTGACGGTGCCGGTCGGGTTATTCGGGTTGCAAAGGTAGATGACACCAGCGGTGGGAGAAGCGGCGGCCATCGCCTTCACGTCGTGCGCGTAGTCGCTCTTGCGGAGCGGCACTTTGATGGTATTGGCGCCGATGAATTCCGCCGCGCGCCCGCCGGCCTCGTAACCGGGATCGGCGACCACGAACGGCTTGTTCTTATCGCAGTATGCGAGCACCGTGCGGTGCAGCGGGTCGCTCGATCCGGCGAAGATGGCGACGTAGGACTCCTTCTGGTTCCAGGAAAATTTCAAGTCTTCCTGCTCGGCCAGGGTTTCGGCCAGGTCAAACGTCTTCTCGTACATGTAGCGTCCGCCGCTGGCCACGATC
>JAJYKC010000019.1 GCA_021788955.1 Acidobacteriota bacterium | reverse complement strand
TCAAGAGCGACTCCGAACACTTCCCCATCGGCGGCAAACTCCGCGTCTGGCGCAGCCGCACCGGCGGCAACGAATGGGAAGAACTCAGCAAGGGCCTCCCGCCGGATAACTGCTACGTCGACGTACTCCGCGACGCCATGGCCGTCGATTCGCTCGACTCCTGCGGCATCTACTTCGGCACCACCGGCGGCCAGGTCTTCGTCTCCCCCGACTCCGGCGACACCTGGACCTCCATCGTCGAGCATCTCCCGGCCGTACTCTCCGTCGAGGTCCAGACGCTCAAGTGAGCACGGCCATCCGCGTCGAGTTACCCGCCCACTTACGCACGCTCGCGCGCGTCAAAGGCGAAGTTACGGTTCAAGTGGAGGGTACGCCAACCCAGCGTACCCTCCTCGACGCCCTCGAAGCCACCTACCCGCCGCTCGCCGGCACAATCCGCGACCACACCACCCTCCAGCGCCGCCCCTTCATCCGTTTCTTCGCCTGCCAGGAAGACCTGTCCTTCGAATCGATCGACACCCCGCTCCCCGAACCCGTCCTCACCGGCCACGAACCCTTCTTAGTCATCGGCGCCATCGCCGGCGGCTAACCGCGGTCAACCTCGTACTCGCGCTGCACCAGGCCGCCCATGTAAGTACGGGTCGCGACGTGACGCAGCTTGATGTCTCGCGGCAAGGGGCCAAACAACGGAATCCCTTCGCCGATGAGCACCGGCACGCGCGTGACAATAAGCCGGCGGGCTTCAAGCTGTTTTACGATCTCCGCCGGTTCACCCGACATCTGCTCCACCACGCCGCCCGCGGTCCGGCCGGTCGAGGCACCCGTCCACGCTTACCCCGCAAAATACCGAGGTCTTCACCTGCCTCCCGAATGCGCCGCCGCGGGCCGTTTCGGAAACGCTGCCTGTAGCTCCGTATTCAGCAGCCAAGTCAGAGCCGCGGCCTGCCTCTGCTCGGACTCGAGTCCTTCCACAATCGCCCGCACGCGCTCACCATTCCGCACCGCCAGCGGCCCCAGCGCCTCGTTCATTTCGGATCCCGGAGGCATCTTCAGCGGGAATCCGCCTCTCACGCTGTGCGTAGTCACGAACTCCGTCGACGCTTGAATCACTTCCCCGCTCCGCCCCGGCGGAGGTTCGTCATCCCCGGCTTGGGCCGTTCCAACGGAGCCCGTACTCAGCCGCGTCTGCCCGCGCGTGGCAAGCTGCGGGTATTTCCGGTCCAGCTCGTTGTAAGCATCCACCGCCGACGCCAGCACGCCCATCGCATAGTCCGCATCAAGGCCACTTAGTCCCCGCGCCGCCGCCAGCAGTAAGTTCGGAGTAAGCATCATCGGAGCATAAGCCGCATCCCGAATCGCCTGCGAGTAAGTCTGGTAACCCTGGTCATGCTCCTTGATCAACGGCGCCAGTCCCAATTCGAGCAGCGCCCGCTTCCCGCTCGGACCCAGCGCCGCGATCGCCTTCCTCGCCCCTGCAATATCTTTCTTCTCGATCGCCAGCGTCCCCTCGCGAAACGCGATCAGATCCATCACCTTCGCCTTGGCGTCCGCGTCGTCCATCCCGCGCGCCAACCCCCGCATCTTGGCCGTATCCGTTCCACGGTACAGGTTCGAAATTGCGTTCAGCCGTATCTCGTCCTTCCTCGCCGGGTCCATCTTGTCCGACGCGATCGCGTTCGTTACGGCCGAGTCATCTTCAAGGGAGGTTCCCAGCCCGCTGAATGTCGAAGGATCGAGGAACGAATCGGGCAGGTTCGCCGCCAGCGCCGCCATCGCGCTTTCAAACGCACTCACTAAGTCAGGTGCGAACTGCTGGGCCTTCGGCACTAACTGATAGGCCATTGCGTATCGCGTTTGCGCCTTGTCGCTCTCCATCGAGTCCCCGCTTGCCGCGGGTGCGAGCGGCCGGTTCAGCAGATCGAGCGCCGTCTCCAGATACGGCCGGGCCAGCGCCCCCGTTGCGCCGCTGCGGTTTGCCGTGATGTCGATCGTCGGCACACCCCCTACCGACCGGTACGAGATCGCATCCCCCATTTGCCCGTTCGTGACTGGGCCAAACAGATAATTGCCCAGCGCCAGAAACGTCATAGGCGAAAACGTTGGACCGGCATCGATCTCTGCAGCGCCTGAAGGAAAATCTGGTCCGCCGCCGCCGGCGACGTCGCCTGCACCATCCGCAGCACGAAGAACAGCGACGACATCTGTTGATGGTCGAGCGCGCCCGACGCCGCGCTCGCCGCCATCTGCTCCGCCGTGTCCGGGTTGGTCGAGGCCAGGCTCAGGGCCGTGGTGAGGTCCGCTCCGCCCGGCGCGTACTTAACCGCCAGTTTCGCGTCGCACTGCGCGGCATCCCGCAAGACCACACTCCGCGCAAACTGAAACGCCGCGTGCCCGCTATCCCCCGCCCCGGGATCCTGATCGCGCAACTGCCCCAGCGCCCGCTCGAACAAACTCACCGCGTAAGCATGCTCATACGGGCAAACCACCGAGGCCAGCGTCCCCTCCGCCTCCGCGCTCACGATCGGATCGCGAAACTTCCCGAACCGGTCCCCCAGCGCATGCGCGTGGTTTAGAGCCTCCGCCTGCCGCGCCTTAGCCACCGCGGCCGGGTCTTTCTCCGCGGCCAACGCAGCCGCGCACAACGCCGCCAGCACAAACCGGCGTCTCATCAAGACCAGCATACGCCGGTCTATTCGGAAGTTATGGCGCTTGTGGCGCCTTTCCCCCCGCCGCCACCGCCTTCGCCCGCCGGTAGTCCGCCGCCAGTTGCTTCGCAATCCGCGCCGCCACATCCGCCGAAGCCCCCGCATACTTGCCGCCCAGGCTCTCCTGCGTGCTCGACCAGATCACATCCCCGTCCCGGTCCACCAGGCGCAGGGCCGCAAACGCCTCGTGCTTCCGCTCCTCCGAGTGCACCGCGTCGCTGTCCGTCATCCCGATTCCGTGCGAGTTCGCGTTGTTCCCTCCGTCGTACCGGTCCCGCCAGCCGCTGGCGTGGCTCTCCTGCGCATGCACCCCGATGCTTTCCTCCGAGTCGTGGTAGTCGGTGAACACCTGGTCGTCCGCGGCGCCCTTCAGCACCGCGTCCGCCTTGTCCGGGTTCTCGGTGACGACGAAGGTCTTCGTCTGCTCCAGGCTGCTCATCACCATGTCGCGGAACTGCAGCGCCTCGTCGCCCCCGGTAAGCGTATCCACATATATTCGCCGCACCTTCGCGAGCATCTTTGTGGTCTCGTCATCCGGCGAAGTCGCAGCAGCAGCCGCCTGCGGTTTCGGCGGAGGCGCCGTTTTCGGCGGCGGGTCGGAAAATAGCAGCACCAGCACCCACAGTCCCGCCGTCATCCTTTGCCCGCCTTTCGCGCCTCGTCGTCCTGGTAGTCGATCCTCTTTCCTGTCTTCGCCTCCAGGCCGACCAGCATCGTGCGGATGCCGTCCTTATCTACCCGGAACACCATCGCCTGACGGCGCCCCTGTTCGTCCGTGTAGCCCACAGTGAGAAAGTGCTCGCGCCTCTTGGCCAGCAGGAACAGCGGCGAAATCAGCACCGCCGTCAGGTACCGCCGGTTCACCTTCTGCCCGTACTCGATAAAGTTGATGCTCTCGTAGGGGATCCGCCAGCTAGCCTTATGAGAATAAAAGACAAAATAAACGTCGTCGGTCACCTGCCCGCGGCCGCTGCACCCTTGCGGGATCTTGGAAATCGTGCCGCCGACATACTCGAGCCGGGAACCCGGTACACCGCCGGCCTGGCAGGCGAGTAGCAACACCAGACCACACGCCAACGCTCGCAGCATATAGAATCTGGTTCTGGCGCGCGGCGAAAACTCTCAGCCGGGGCCCTTTCGGCAACCCCCTCCGTGGCTGCGGCATCATAAGAGTAAAGGGTGTAATGCAACCTGCCGTAAACCGTACCTCCCCTGTCTTTCCGACGATTCCCCGAGGATTGATCAAAACCGCCTGGCGCGAAATCCGGACCGGCCGGCGCGATGGCGTCGAACCGGCGCCCCAGCGCCCTTCGCCGCACCGCTGGTCCACGAGCGGTCTTCATGCCGCCTGGCTCGGCCACAGTACCGTGCTTTTCCGCATCGACGGCTTCACGGTACTCACCGATCCTGTCCTCGGCCCCCGCTGCGGCTTCAAGTTCGGCGCGGTCACCCTCGGCCCGAAGCGCATCGTCGAACCCGCCCTCGAAGGCCCCGAGGCGATGCCACATGTTGACCTCATCGTCCTTTCGCATGCTCATCTCGACCATTTCGACAAACCCACGCTTCGCCGCTTCGAGAGCATGAACACCACCATCGTCACCGCCTCGAGCACCGCCGACCTCCTCCGCCCGAAGCGCTGGAAGGCGGTCCACGAGCTCGGCTGGGACGAATCCGTCCGCGTCGGCCCACTCAAAATCCGCGCCTTCAAAGTTCGTCACTGGGGCGCCCGCGTGCAGACCGACACCTACCGCGGCTACAACGGGTACCTTGTCGAAAGCGCGCGCCGCCGCGTTGTGTTCGGCGGCGACACCGCCTACACCGACACGTTCCGCCCTCTCCGCACCCACCGGCGCGTCGATCTGGCCATTGTCCCCATCGGCGCCTACGACCCGTGGATCCACGTCCACTGCAACCCCGAACAGGCCCTCGCCATGGCCAACCAAAGCGGCGCCGAGTTCCTCCTCCCGGTACACCACCAGACCTTCCGCCTCAGCCGCGAACGCCGCACCGAACCCATCGAGCGCTTCGCCAACGCCATCGGCGCCGACGCCCACCGCCTCACGGTCTCCTCCATCGGCGACCAGTGGTCGTTGGACTAAAACCCCTACCAACGGAGATATGATAGGGAGCACCCTGGTTTTCGCTCCCGATGGCCGCGCCGCCTCTCAGCCACGATTCGCTTCCCGAGCTTTCGGAAACGACGGCTCAGCCGCTGCGCCTCGCCTTACAGGAAGTTCTCTCCAGTTCCACCTTCCAGCGTTCCCCGCGCCTCCGGCAGTTGCTCACCTATATAGCCGATAACACCATCAAGGGCAATATCGAGTCGCTAAAAGAACCCATCATCGGCCAACGCGTTTTCTCGCGCCCCGCCAACTACAGCGCCGCCGAAGACAACATCGTCCGCTCTAACGTCCGCCAACTCCGCGCCAAGCTCGACGAATATTATTCCGGCCCGGGCGCCAACGCCGCATCCCGCCTCGCCATCCCTAAGGGTTCTTACTCACTCACGCTCAATGCCGCCGAACCCGCCCATGCCGCTCCTTCTTCTCGCAATTTCAGACGGCCGCAATCGCTCGCAGCGCTCGCTGCCGGCTTACTCCTGCTTCTTGCCGGCGCCTTCTACCTCGGTCGGCGCACGGCTCCGATGCTCCCAGCCCACAGCCAACTTCACTCCCTGCTCAGCCTCCTCGACCCTTCAGCCGGCCAGCGCCTCCTCGTCGTCGTCCCCGACGCGGACCTGCAGCTCTACCAAAATCTCAGCGGTCACCCCGTCCAACTCGAAGACTACATCAACCGCCAGTTCTTAACCCCCGATGGCCTCCGTAGCCTCCCGTCGACCATCGCCTCCGATCCGGACCAGTTTTTCGGCCGCGAACTCACGCAAGGCTTCGTCCTCCGCCTCATCCCTCATTTCGCGCAGGCCATCCCGCCGTCGGAACTCTCCGTCCGCCATCCCCGCACGCTTTCCATCAAGGATTTCGAGCGCGACAACGCCCTCCTTGTCTCAGGCCCTTGGGGCGACCCCTGGGTCCAGCTCTTTGACCGCACCCTTAATTTCCAGATTGTGGTAGATCCTGTCACCCATCGCGCCCACATCGTTAATCGGCGCCCTCGTCCCGGCGAACAATCCGAGTACTACAACTTCGCCGACCCTTCGACGAAAACCGACGTCTGCTATGCGCGCCTCGCCTACCTGCCCGGCCTATCCCCTGGCAACCGGGTGCTGCTGGCCGGTGGGCCACACAACGCGTCCACTCAGGCCGCCAGCCTCTTCCTCACGCGGTCGGATTCGCTCGACACGATTCTTCACCTGTTTCACACGGGTTCACCCCACTCGGTACCCTGGTTTGAACTTCTTATTGAAGCCCGCGCGATCAGCGACGCCCCCTGGACCATGCGCATCGCCGCTTCCCGCACCATCTCCGCACCCCCGCGCTAGTTACTGAAAGTTCACAGATTTCCGTCCTGTTTTTCCCAGTGAAAACCCCTTGCCGGGATCGGCTTCTAGCCCCAAACTTTCCTGAAGAGGGAATTTGGCGCCGGCCAGTTTCGCCGGTCCGACCAAAGGAGGGTCTATGTTGCCAATCTGTGAAAACCGCCGCTCGATCGCCGGACTTCTGCTTTCGCTTGCCGCTCTACTCATGCTCGCCCCATGTATCCCGGCGCAGACTTCGACCGGCGAGATTCAGGTGACGGTAAGCGACACCAGCGAAGCCGTCATTCCGAACGCCCAGGTGGTGGTAAAAGGCGCGCTCACCGGCAACATCGCCCGCACCCTCGCCACCAACGCCGAAGGCATTGCCGTCGCTCCGCTGCTTAAGCCGGATACGTACAACCTCGAGGTCTCGGTCCAAGGCTTCGACACTCTGGTCCAGAAGGGCATCGTGCTCCACGTCGGAGACGTCCTTGATATCCGGCTCACCCTTCACCCCGGCAGCGCCGCCCAGTCGGTGACCGTGGTCGGACAAGCGCCGCTGGTTGAGGACAAATCCGGCACACTCAGCCAGGTCATGGATGAGCAGCAGATCATCCAGCTTCCGCTCAACGGCCGCGACTATTTGCAGCTCGGCAACCTCGCGGCGGGCGCGGTTCCGTCCGCCGGCAGCCGGGACGACACCTTTTCGGCGTACGGCAACACGGGCCTGCAGAACGCATTCCTGCTCGACGGCGCCCGCAACGTCAACTACCTCCGCGGACTGGATAACCGCGCCCGCGACATGGTCCGGCCCCCGCTCGACGCGCTCAGCGAATTCAGCGTCCAGACGAGCAACTACTCGGCCGAATTCGGCGCCTCCGCCGGCGCGGTGGTCAACGCGATCACCAAGTCCGGCACGAACGAGTTGCACGGCTCGGCCTACGACTTCCTGCGCAACAGCGCTCTCGACGCCGCGAATTTCTTCTCCAATAACGGCCATAAGCCGCTGCTGGTGCAGAATCAGTACGGCGGCTCGCTGGGCGGCCCGATGATCAAGAACAAGGCATGGCTGTTCGGCGCCTACGAGGGCCTGCACATCGGCAGCGAAGGGACCAACGTTTCCACCGTCCCCACCGCCGCACTCCGCGCCGGCAACTTCGGCTCGACCGCCGTCTACAATCCCTTCAGCACAGTCCCCAACCCCAGCGGCAGCGGCTACGTCCGCACGCCGTTCCCCAACAACACCATTCCAGCGAGTTTGCTGAACTCGCTTGGCACTTCGCTGATCGGCCGGTACCCGCTCCCCAACCTTCCCGGAGCGGCTAACAATTTTCTCTACAACGCCCCACAGGTTCAGACCAGCCAGAATGCCGACCTCCGCGGCGATGTCCAGGTCTCGGCGGAAGACAGCATGTTTGTCCGCTTCTCGATCACGCGGGCTGCGACCGACGCCAACCCGGCGCTCCCGGCGCCGGCTCAAACTCCGGTGGACCGGACCATCGACAGCGAAGGCATCGGCTACGGCTACACGCGCACGTTCAGCCCGACGCTGGTCAACGAATTCCGCCTGAGTTGGACCCGCCTCACTTTGAGCCAGGACGCCACGCTCGGATTCGACCAGATCATCAACGGTTCGCTGGACCCGAGGATCAAGAGCAGCATCCCGACTTTCGGCATCGCCGGCTACGCCACCATCGGCGCCCAACCCGGCTGCTGCGGCAACGATCCGCTCACCAAAAGCTCCGGCGTGTGGGATGTCTCCGACAACGTCTCGAAAACGCTGGGCCGGCATCAGCTCAAATTCGGCGTCGACTATCAGGCCATCCGGCCGACCACGTTCGCCGCTCTGGGCGGCCGGGGCAGCTTCGGGTTCAACGGCGTCTTCAGCCAGAACCCCCAGCACCGCGCCGGCACAGGGAGCGGCGTGGCCGACATGCTGCTGGGCCTGGCCAACACCGCCAACACGGGCACCGTGGCCGACGTGGTCGAGCGCGGCTATTACCTCGGAGAATACGTCCAGGACGAATGGGCGGTCACCAGCCGTCTGACGTTGAACCTCGGCATCCGCTACGAAACCTTTTTCCCGTACACGGAGACCACGAACCAGATGGGCAACTTCATCATCGATCCGCAGGATCCGCTGTACGGCCACCTGGTTTTCGCGGGAAACCCCGCCAAGCCGGACTCGCTCGTCTACCAGGACAACCACAACTGGGCGCCGCGCGTGGGCTTCGCTTATCGCGTCCCGGGCTCGAAGGACCTGGTGGTCCGGGGTTCCTACGGGATTTTTTACGCTCAGGACGAAGGGCTTGGCGTCACGAGCCGCATGACCAGCAACCCACCGTTTTTCGGCTACGGCGGGATCGCGCTAATCAGCGACCAGCTCAACCCCACGACCGCCTTCCTACTCGCGCAAAACGCCTCGATCCCCCGCCCGACCCCCGTCCCGCCGTCGCAGTTTGTCCTCAAGCCCTCGGCCACAACTCCGCTCGTAAGCTGGAACCAGCAGGCTCTGACCCCTTACGTCCAGGAATGGAACTTCACCATCGAAAAACAATTGCCGTTCGACATGGTTTGGTCGACGAACTACGTCGGCAACGCCGGGACACATCTCTGGGGCCAGTACGACGCCAACCAACCGCTGACGAACGGCCCGGGCTCGCCCAACACGCGCCGGCCGTTCGCCCAGTACACGGACGCCTCGATCAAGCGCATTGCGCCGTGGGATACGAGTAACTACGAGGGCCTGTCCACGCGGCTGGAGAAGCGCTTCGGCTCGGGGCTCGAATTCCTCACCACCTTCACTTACGGCCGCGCCATCGATTTGCAGGATCCCGCGCTGGACGTCTGTGACGGCTGCAGCGCGGGGGACACGGTTCAGAATGGCTACGACCTCGCGGCGAATCGCGCGGTGGCGGACAACAACGTTCCGCTGCGTTTTACGCTCAGCGGAATCTGGGACCTCCCGTTCGGCCGGGGTCACGCTCTGCTCAACAACGGCATCGTTTCCGCCCTTGTGAGCCACTGGGAAATCAGCGGCGTGTAGCAGGTGCAGAGCGGCCTTCCGTTCACGGTCACGCTTCCGTTCGACAACGCGAACGCCGGCACAACATCCCGCCCGAACCGCGTCTGCAACGGCTCGCTTTCGAACCCCACGCTTCACGAGTACTTCGACCTGTCCTGCTTCACCTCTCCCGCGCCGTACGTGTTCGGCAACTCGGGCCGGAATATCCTCACCGGACCGGGCGAGAACGACGTAGACATGGGCCTGCACCGGTCCTTCGTGCTGCCGATCGAGAAGCCGACGCAACTCGAGTTCCGCGCCGAAGCCTTCAACCTGTTCAACCACCCGATGTTCTCGAACCCGGTCTCGGCGATCGACCTGGTCAATTCCGGCGTAATCAGCAGCACGTCGGTCCCGAATCGCGAAGTTCAGTTTGCCTTGCGTCTATCCTTTTAGCGAAAGGTCTTCATCATAACAATGAGCGACAGCAATTTATCCCGCCGGGCTCTTCTGGCCGGCTCCGCAGTTTCTCTGGCCGCACGGCCCGCCGCGGCGCGCCCGGCCGCATCCGGCAAGCCGAACATTCTGGTCATTCTCATGGATGATCTCGGTTGCCACGACACGGGGTTCCGCGGAGCAACGGATCTGCGGACTCCGAACATCAACTCGATCGCCAGCTCGGGGGTCCATTTCGCCAACTGGTACTCGAACGCTCCGGTGTGTGCGCCGGCGCGAACCGCTTTGCTCACGGGCCGCGCGCCGCTTCGCACAGGGATGCAGAACGGCCGCAACCTCAACACAAGCGAGATCCTGATTCCCGCGCTGCTCAAGCCGGCCGGGTACGCGACCGGCGCGATCGGCAAGTGGCATCTCGGCGACACGCCGGACACCGTTCCCAACGCGAAGGGCTTTGACTACTACTACGGCTTTCACGCCGGATGCACCGACTACTACTCGCATCGCTTTTACTGGGGCGAACCGCGGCACGTCAACTACCACGACCTGTTCCGCAACCGGGACGAGATCTTCGAAGACGGGCAGTACATCACCGAGCGGATCGCCGATGAGGCGGTCGGGTTCATCGACGGCCACGCCTCCGAACCGTTTTTCCTTTACACCGCCTTCAACGCCGTGCATTATCCGATGCACGCTCCGCGCAAGTACGTGGAGCGCTTCCCGAATCTCGAGCCCGAGCGGCAGATGTACGCGGCGATGCTGTCGGCGGCCGACGACGGGGTGGGACGCATCCTTGCGGCGCTCGACCGCCATGGCCTGCGCGAGAACACGCTCATCTTTTTCCTTGGCGACAACGGAGCGACGACCGAAGCGCGCGCCGGACTCGACCAGAAGCCTGCCACCGCCGGCAGCAACGCGCCGTACCGCGGCCACAAGTTCAGCGTCTTCGACGGCGGCATGCACGTGCCCGGCGCGATGAGTTGGCCGGACGTTATCCCCAAGGGGCAGGTGTCGCAGGAAATTGTCATGACCGCGGACATCCTTCCGACAGCCTGCAAACTCGCCGGAGTCGAGCCGCCGCAGGACCGCGTGATCGACGGCCGCGACATTCTTTCCGTCGCCAAGGGCGAGGCCAAGTCGCCGCACGAGGCGATCTACTGGTCCAACGGCAAGCAACTCGCCATTCGCCGCGGCGACTGGAAACTCGTGATCGACGGGATCACTTACGATGGCACCCCCGACGGCCACAAGCCGCTTACCGGAGACGACGCCCTGTTTCTTTCCGACCTGAGCAAGGACCCCGGAGAGACCACGAACCTGCGCCACGAGCATCCGGAAATGGTCGACGAACTGTCGTCTATGGTACACAAGTGGCACGACGAGGCAGTGCCTAAAAACTGACCCTCTGTCACGGGCGGCACCCGGGGGCATCATAGGAGTAGGAGCCAGGAGCCGGAAGCCTGGAGACAGGTATGAGGAATGCCACCTATGGGCCGGAGAAGCATTTGTTCCGGGCGGTTGAGTGGCTGATCTTTGTTTTCCTGGCCTACGCCGCTTCGCTGGCGGCCGTAATGCCGATTCCGGATTCGTCGCGGCGGGGCATTCTTGTCTGGAATGCGGCGGTGGCCGCGGCGTATGCCGGCGTCGCGGTTTTCGACTATAGGCGGCCGAGTTCCAGAGTCAGCGTTCTTCGCGACTGGCTTCCGATGGGGTTCATCCTTTTCGCGTTCCGGGAGATGGGGTTGTTTATTCTTCCGGATCCCGCACATCGGCTGGAGCAGATCTGGCTGGGGTGGGACCATGCTCTGCTGGGCGCCTGGTTCCGAGGAGCGGTAGAAGCGCTGGGCCCGGGATTCCCTGCCCTGCTGGAGATTGCGTACTCGACCGTCTACATCGTGCCGCTGCTGGCGCTCGCAGTGATTTATTTTTACGGGCGGCACGAGCGGGCCGGTGATTTCGGCTTCATCGTTTTGCTGGGAGTGCTGCTGACGTACGCGCAATTCCCGTTCTGGCCGTCGCAGCCGCCTCGGCTTTTGTTCCCGGGTCAGGACGTGCCCTCGTATTCGAGCGTGTTCCGTGAATTCAACTGGTGGATTCTTGGCCATTACAGCATCCATTCGAGTGTCTTTCCGAGCGGCCACGTCGCCGCGGCTTACGCTGCCGCCATTGGCCTCCGCCGCACTCTGCCCGAACACAAGGCCGCGGCGCGGTGGTTCTTCTTCGGCGCCACGGTGATCGCCATCTCGACGGTTTATGGCCGGTACCACTACTTTGCGGACGCCGCCGCCGGTTTTGCGATGGCGCTCTTTGGCGCAGCGCTGGCATGGGCGATCCAAACTTTGCCCGCGCGCCTCCCACGCGGAGTTGTGGCGCAGTTCGGGCGAGAGGTTCGGTACGGCGTGGGGTTTACACAGCGGCTTTGGCGGGGATGAAGACGGCTCGGATTCGCCGGTGTTACAACACGTGCGCGCAAAACGGCGGCGTGCGTCATTTGGCAGAGGAAGTGATTTGGATTGAGGGACATAACGGAATGACGCACGAATGACGCACGAGGTGGGACGACAGCGGGAATGGACGTGGGGGGGCGGCACGTCGCGGGTGCGAGGTTCGGCGATGTCAGACATTGGAGTGTGTTTGATCCCTTCGTTGCGCCGGCGTAGGGGCCCGGCTTGATTTTGTTGTAGCAGCGGGGTGGTGCGGGGAGGG
>JAJYKC010000018.1 GCA_021788955.1 Acidobacteriota bacterium | reverse complement strand
CGCTCCCGCACATCGAGCAACGCCGAAACAATCGCCGGAGCAGTCCCCCGGTTCGACGGCTGCACGATCCTCCGCCCGCTCTGCTTCCCCAAGACCTGCTCGTAGTGATCCTCGTGAGTCCTCGTCACCGCGTAAAGCAGTTGCTCCCCTTCAATGCTCCGCTCAGCCCGCCGCCGCGCCTCCTCGATCAGCGTCTCCTCGCCCAGCAGCGGACAAAACTGCTTCGGCCGCTCGTCGCCACAGATAAACCGCGTCAACTCCCGCAGCCGCATTCCGTCCCCGCCTGCCAAGAGGACGCCCCACCGGCGCGCGGACTTGGGCGTTCCTTTCGCCACCCCCGCCCGCCGGTGTGCGTCCCCCCCGAATGCCCTTGTATTCGTCTTCCGCATTCCAGGATTCCTACTCTCTCTCAGTCCGCCCCCCACTGCCGGATTCACCGTTGCTGTTTCCATCTTCCGGCCTTCTACACTCCCCACCCGGATTCACCAGGACAAGCATGCCCCGTCTCCGCCTCCGGCCGCTATTTCGCCCGGCCAGGACCTCTACCAAGCTGCCCCTCGCAATCACATCCGCCCGGCTGGCCTTTTCGCTTCGCAAAGGCGCCAACTTCACAGCGGCCAAAGTCCGATGTTCCACTCGATGCCTCTTTCAGTACGAGGGCCGCGAAAACCAGGCGGGTGGGCGGTACGGCCGTGACTCTGGGTTCACAACCACACCTTCCCAACCGCCCGGAAGATCCCTCAAAGCCCACACGGTGCGACAGGAGAGGGCTTTGGCATCTGCTCTTTTTTCGAGCGGCTCTTCCTTGAGTTTCCGCCTCGCGCCCCGCTCAATGCACCTGTGGCGAGCACTAGTTTTCCACATCCTATCCTGCTGTTAATCCGCGTTTTACCCGATGGCGCCCTACTCCGCCTCCGCCGAGATCAGACCTTCCTGAATCGCGAACTTCGTTAAATCCGCCACGCTGCTCGCCCCTAACTTACTCAACAGCCGGCTCCGGTGAAACTCTACCGTCCGCACCGACACATGCAGTATCTCGGCGATCTCCTTGTTCTGCCGTCCCTCCGCCACCAACTGCAGAATCTGCCGCTGCCGCGCTGTCAACTCCGCCGGCGACCGCGTCAGCTTATTCCCGGCCCGCGCCATCGCCGCCTCCGCCTCCTCGCGGAAATCCTGCGACATATACGCCCGTCCCTGCAGCACCTCCTCCACCGCCGTCAGCAACTCCTCCGCCGCCCCGGATTTCAGCACGTACGCCGACGCCCCCGCCTCCAGCGCCTTCCGCAGATAAACCGCGTTCCGATGCATCGTCAGGATCACCACCTTCGCCGCGGGCAGCGCCCGCCGGATCTCCCTCGTCGCGTCGATCCCGTTTACCAGGGGCATGCTGATGTCCAGCACCACCACGTCCGGCTTCAGCCGCAGCGCCGTCTCCACCAGCGACTTCCCGTCTTCCGCCAACCCCGCAATCTCGTACTTGCCCTCCAACAGCGTCTCGATGCCCCGCAGCATCAACGAATGGTCGTCACCCAGCACTATCCGCGGTCGTTTCATCCTCTCCTCTGTCCACGGGAACTACGGCCCGAACCGTCGTGCCGCGCCCCTCTCCCGTCTCAATCGTCAGGTTCCCCTGCACTAACCGCACGCGCTCCCGCATGCTTACAATCCCCAGCCCGCGCGGCTTCGTCCCCGCCTCCCCCGAAAAGCCCACCCCGTTGTCTTGCACCTCCAGTTCCACGCGCCCGTCCCCGCCGCGCAGCCTTACCTTCACCTCCGTTGCATGCCCGTGCCGCCTCGCGTTCTGCATCGCTTCCTGCGCGATGCGATACAAACACGAGCCAACCGCCCGGCTCGCCGCCGATTCCCCCTCGAGCGTCACCCGAATCCCGTGCGCCCGCCCAAACTCCTCGCACAACTCCTCCAACGCCGCGCTCAGCCCCAGGTCCTCCAGCTCCGGCGGATGCAGCCCGTGCGACAGCCGCCGGATCTCGTCCGACAGCCGCACCACTTCCTCCTGCAGCTTCCGGCACCGCGTGCGAAGCTCCACCGCCGTCGCCCCGGTCTCCCTCGCCACTTTCCCGATCTCGATCGAGAACAGCGCCAGCCGCTGCGTCGCTTCATCGTGCAAGTCCCGCGCAATCCGCCGCCGCTCGTCCTCCTGCGCCGTCAACAGCCGCGCCGCCAGTGCCCGCAACTCCTGCTCGCTCGTCCGCAGCGCGTCCTCCGAGCGCTTGCGCACCGTGATGTCCGTCACAAACGCCACCGCCAGCGGACCCCGCCCGCTCTTCACGCTGCTCAGGCTTACCTCAACCGGAAATTCATTCCCGTCCTTCTTCAGTCCCCGCAACTCCCTCACCCCGTCGCCCGTCACGGGCGTCCTCGGACTAGCCATGAACTCCGCCCGATGCTCTACATGCGCCTCGCGTAACCGCTCCGGCACTAACTCCTCCACTCGCCTTCCGATTAGCTCCCCGGGCCGGTACCCGAACAACTCGTACGCCATCCGGTTAGCCAGCACAATCCGGCCCGCCTCGTCCACCGCCAGAATCCCCTGCGACGCCGTCTCAAGCAGCGTCCTTATGGTCGCCTCGCTTTCCTTCAGCGCTCCCCGCATCCGCTCCCGCTCGAGTTCCGCCACCCTCTCCTGCGCCTTCAACAGTTCCTCTTCCGCCTCCCGGCGATCCCGATGCAGATCCAGGATGGAACGCACCCGCGTCACCAGCTCCCGCGGATGAAACGGCTTGAAAAGATAATCGTCCGCCCCGGCCTCCCATCCCTCAATCAACGCTTCCCGGTGCGTCAGCGCCGTCAACAGCACCACCGGCAGCCGCAGAGTCCCCGCGTCCGCCTTCAGCCGCCGGCACAGCCGGAATCCGTTCACCTTCGGCATCATCACGTCCGCCAGCACCAGGTCCGGCTTCCAGCTCCGCACCATCTCCAGAGCTTCTTCCCCATCCTTAGCCAGCCGGTACTGGCACATATTCTCGATCAGCGACCCGATATAGGCCGCCATCTCCGGGTTATCCTCGGCGATAAGTACTTTGTCCGCGCCCCGGCCACCCTGTGTGCCCTCAGGCTCTCCCACCGATGCCCGGTGCTCTTGCACGGGATGCCGCGCCGCCTTCTCCCCCTCCTTCGCCGCCGGCGCCAGCAGCTCCACCACAAACGCGCTTCCTTGCTCCTGCTGGCTCTCCACCGTCACCGTCCCATCCAGCAGCCCGCAAAACTCCTTCACCACCGCCAGCCCCAGCCCCGTCCCTTCGAACCGCCGCGCCGAGCTGCCCTCCACCTGGTGAAACTTCTCGAAAATCCGCGGCAACTCCCCCGTCGCGATCCCGCATCCCGTGTCCCGCACCGTCAGCCGCAGCTTCTCCCCTTCCCGCTCCAGCAGCACCGACACCTTCCCGCCCGCGGGAGTGAACTTCACTGCATTGGCGAGTAAGTTCGAAAGAATCTGCTCGTATAAGTACCGGTCCAGTAACACCGGCCCTAAGTTCGCGCCCGCGAGGATACTAAGTGCCAGCCCCTTACGCTCCGCCAGCGGCCCGAAGTCCGACACCACCGAGTAACTCAGCGCCCAGATATCCACCGGCTCCCGCCTCACGCGGAACTTACCCGCTTCCAGTTTCGAGAAATCCAGCAGGCCCGTCACCATCTGCAGCAGACGCAGCGTGTTGTTGTGGATCGTTTCGATCGCCTCCCGCTGCCCGCCCGGCAACTCGCCCCGGTCCCCGCCCAGCAGACTCTCCACCGGCCCCAGAATCAGCGTCAGCGGTGTCCGCAGCTCGTGCGAAACGTTCGTGAAGAACTCGCTCTTCACCCGCTCGGCCTCCACCGTCCTCGCGTTCGCCTCCGCCAGTTCCTTGTTCAGCTTCTCCAGCCGCCGGTTCGCCTCCTGCAACTGTTGCGCCCGCAGGAAAATCTCCGCCTCCATCTTCTCCGTGCTGCCCGCCATCAGCCGCACGAACTCCGTCACGTCCTCCACGCGATGGATGATGAACTCGATCTCCCCGCTCGCGCCCCGCACCGGCTTGTTCACCGGACTCCACCACCGCTCCTCGAATCCCCCGCCAGCCGCCGGCGTCCGGATGTCGTACTTCTGCACCGCCATCGCGTCCACTGTTCCCGTCGCCAGAACTTTCTCGAGCGACGCGCGCAGGTTCCGTGCCCCCATCGCCTCCGGATCGTCCGGATTTTCCGGGAAAACCTCGAAGATATGCCGCCCTAGGATCTCCTCGCGCCGCGTCATCGTCGCCTCGGTGAAAGCATCGCTTACCGCGACAATCTGCAGATCCGGCGTAAGCACCAGGTACAACCCCGGCGCCCCCTCAAACAGCGTCTTGAAATCTGGCGCCGGCAGCCCCACTCGTCCCATCCCGCCCGTCTCCACCGCGCTCCCCGGCGGCCTTCCCTCCGCCTGTGCGCAGTATTACATAACTCCCGATCCGCTCATGAAAATATGTGTATCGAAAGTACGAGCCCCTCGGTTCCCCAGCGAGGTAAGTCCCCCGGTCTCAGGGCTTACCACCCTTGAACTGCCGGACGTTCCACGCCTTCCATTCGATTCCCGGGTGTCTGCGGATCCGGTCTGCGAGGTCGGCGTCACCGGTGAGCAGCCGGGGTTCCACCTCGCCGTGATCGAGGAGGCGATCCAGAAACTCTCGCTCGGCGCCGTTCAACGGGAGCAGAGCCGAAAGACCGTCGCGGCACTCCGCGATCAGTCGCGCCACCCACTCACCCGTTCGCTCGGCACCGTTCACGGCGCCTCGTCTAAGTGTGGGCAGGAGTTGCTTTCGAACCTCGGCTGGCGTGGCTTTCACATCGTCAAGAGAAACCGTGCGCCAGTCTTTGCGATTGATCGCTCCATAAACCACGAAGGCGGCCCGCAGCCGGTCGCGCTCAAACTGGCACTGCGTCAACAACCGATGCGCATCGTAAAGGTCGCGGCTCGCCGTCCGGGCCAGCAGGGCGGCGAACTTACCCGCTGCTAACTCGTGCACGTCCAGCAGCGGGATTCCCGAAGCTTTCACCGTTCCAAGCGAGCGTGAGTCCTGTGGGGCGGGCGGCCAGAGCGGCAAACGTAACATGTAGTTCAGATCTACTTCGAGATTGCCGCCCCCGCCGAGCGCACTTTGATATCGAAGGGCCCACCGGCCACCCGCATGGTCCGCCGGGATCCGCGCCGTCATGTAACCTTCCCGCGCGAAGACTGCGCCGAGGGCTTCTTCCAGCTTGGGCCGTTCGGCCATCATCTCCTCGCGCGACACAGCGCCCACATAGTTCAGGTCCACGTCAACCGATAATCGCGGTACGTCGAACAGGAACAGGTTCAGTGCAGTGCCGCCCTTCAGCGTCAGCTTCCCTCCCAGGAACGGATGCGTCTGGATCGTCCCGAGCAAATACAGGAGGTGGATCACCTTCTCCAGTACCTCCGTGCGGAACCCGGTGGCCTCCGCTTCTCCCTGCAGCCGCTGGGCAGACAACCTCACGTGATCTCCTGCCAGCGCCGGTCGAGGACCTCGGCCGGAACAACCAGGTTCCAGCCGGAGACGAGTTTGCCGGAACGCCGGTCACCGCGCGATAAATAATGCGGCACCCGGGGCCTCTTCTTCCGAAGCCGTTCAAGATGGCGGTCCTCCACCATCAGACCGTCCCGGTGCTGCTCCAGGAAGAGCCCCACCTTGGCGATCGTGGTCGCGTTATCGAGCCGCAGCGCGTAGCCAATGACCGCATCGAGATCGAAGAATTCCACGCTTTCCAGGCTGCGCCAGATTTCCTCCCAATCCCCTCCGAATCGCGGCCGGTCTAGCACGTCAACCATCGTCCGCTCAAGGCTGGTCACCCGAACGCTGGTCCCCATGCGATCCATTGAGTCAACGTTTGAGAATTCCGCCTCCCGTGCCCTCAGGACAGCAGGCGGGTGTACCGGCTGGAACCGCATCCGGCGAAAGTCCAGCGGGCGCGCCGACAAGCCCGTCAGGAAGTAGAACTCATGCATCGGGGAGTGGGCCCGGCTATGAAACTCAAGGGCCGTGTGGTAGGCCAGAACAGCGTCCGCCGTGAGCTTGCCCGCCACAATATAAGGATCAACCGGCATGGTAGCGGCGGAGAAACCCGGGGATACAGCGGCATAAAGGCCTTTGCGAACATGCACCAGACGTCCTCGCTTCACGTGATAAGCCAACAGCGCTTCCACCGTCCGCTCGCCCGTCTGCCGGCAGGAGGCGTACCATGCAGCAAACTCTGGAACCGTGAATACCGGGTGAGTCGTAAAAAAGCCCTGTACGGCGTGGATTTGTCGATTGACGAACATTATCACAACACATATATATAATATGGGTTATGATAATATTCGTCAATCATTTGGCCCATCGATCACCTGAGCGTAGCGACGCCGCCAGCGGATCATCACCCAACCCACGGCCCCGCCCACTCCCAGCACTCCGTACAAACTCATTCACAAAATTCTCAACTTTATTCTGATCCCGCCAACCCGTTCGCCCGCAACCCACTTACCCGCTCGCCCGCCCGCCCAAATCCCCGACCAACCCCGCCTCCCCACACCCCCGCCGATACAATCGAATCGCGAGTGAGGGCTCTGCCCAAATCGAAAACGGAACCTCGAAAAATCATGGAAACGGCCCATAATCGGTCCAACGAACCCCGCGAATCCTTCGACAACAACCCCATCGTCCTTTGGCGCTCCGCCCCCCTCGAACGCTCCGCCGCCTTCTCCTCCGTCTTCGGCGCCATCAGCCAGGCCATCCAGCAGACCCTCCGCAACGATCTTCCGTCCCTCTACTTCTCCTCCCTCGATCGCTACGCAAATCCCCGCCGCGCCCTCCCGTTGCTCGCCTATGCCGCCAGCAACCCCAGCCCCCGCTACCACGGCCGCGAATTCACCTACGACGTCCTCAACCCCCGGATGATGGGCGGCTTCTGGTGGACAGCGGCGAAATCCCTCCCCGCCCTCCTCGCGCCCATCTACGACGACCTGCTTGAAGCCTGCCAACCCGAACTCGCCCGCGCTTACTCGCCCCGCCGCCACGCCCGCATCCTCGCCGCCGTCCGCCGCCGCAAGGAATTCGTCGACCGCATCCTCTCCGCTGAAACCAGCCTTGTCAACGATCTCATCAACTTCTCCATCGCCATCCGCCACGCCCGCCGCCCCCTCGCGGCCCATCTCCGCCTCATGGCGAATTGGGGATTCACCCTCCGCCGAATCTACCCCGGCCTCGACGCATCCGGCCTCGCCCCGAAGCTCTTCCGTATCGCCACCCGCACCCTCGCCGCCGCCATGCCCCCCGACGGCGACCTCCCCGTCGCCCAGGCCCAAACCAATCTCATCCCTATGCCGCTCCGCAACGCCCCCAAAGCGCCCCTCGAATTCCCCCGCCTCCGCAACGCCGCCTGAGAGCGCCGCACACGCTCCACCCACTTATCCATATATGAGGAGACTCCTGGCTTCGTTCTTCCTAATCGCCCTCGCCGCCGTCCCGGTGCTCGCCGCCTCGCGCACGCCCGCGCCCCGCACTCAGTCGGATTCGACCATCGAACAGACCATCCGTACGAAACTCGCCAAATCCAAGATAGGGAAGGACGGCTTCCAGGTCCACGTCCACAATGGCGTCGCCACCTGGGAAGGCCACACCGCCGTCATGCAGCACAAAGGCGCCGCTACCCGCATGGCCAAATCCGCCGGTGCCACCTCCGTCGTCAACCACATCCACATTGACGGCGGAGCCAGACCCGGCCAACCTCTCCGCAAGGCCAGTGTTACCCCGTGAATACTAAAATCGCCGCCCGGCGCTCTTATCCGCGGCTCCCTCCTCGCATACAGGATCTCCCGGCAACCCTATGAAAATTCATAGAATCTGCCGAAATACATATCGGAGAAGACTGAATCCTGGCTCAGAGTGCCCCTGGATGCCTGAGGAAAATCGTACAAACCCCGATTGACGCGCCCACGTCCCATGTTGTAGAGTTTTAACTTCCTGTGGCTTAGCAACCATGTAACCCAAATGTCATGATCTTCAACCACCGACTCGCGACCTTGACGCCCCCCGTCGCCCTGGCCCTGATGCTGGCTGGTTGCGCTTCTACCCGCTCCGCGTCGTATACAAAGTTCGCAAACGCTTTCCTCCCCGCAGCCCCGTCCGCCCTATCCGCACCTGCCTCCGACCCCGCTCCCGCCGCCCCTCCTCCTGCTCCCAGCGGCCTCTACGCCCACGAGCCCGTAAGCCTTCTCGCCGCCGTCACCCCCCTCCCCAGCCTCACCGACCAGCGCCTCCGCCAAGCTGAGGAACACTACCAACGCGGCCGCGATTTCTACGACGCAGGCGACCCCACCAACGCCCGCGCCGAGTTCGACCGCGCCATCGAAGCCCTCCTTACTTCTCCCGCCGACCCCTCCGATCGCCAGCGCATCGAACGCAAAACAGACCAGCTCACCGAAGCCATTTATCGCCTCGACACCGAGGGCCTCGGAGCCAGCCAGTCCAATGACGAGGTCGTCTACGACAAGCCTCCGCTCGAAGGCATCCTCGATATGACCTTCCCGGTCGACCCTTCTCTCAAGCCCAAAGTCGCCGGCGAACTCGGCGGCACCGCTTCTCAACTCCCCCTCGAACTCCGTGATCCCGTCCTCAGCTTCATCCATTACTTCTCCACCGATCGCGGCCACAAAATCCTCGAAGCCGGTCTCCGCCGCGCCGGCCGCTACCGCGGCATGATCGAACAGACCCTCGCCCAGGAGGGCATCCCCAAGGAACTCATCTACCTCGCCCAGGACGAGTCCGGCTTCCTCCCTCGCGCCCGCTCTTATAAATCCTGCGTCGGCCTCTGGCAGTTCGCCCAGTTCCGCGGCCGCGAGTACGGCCTCAACCAGACCACTTACTACGACGAGCGCATGGACCCCGTCAAAGCCACACAGGCCGCCGCCCACCACCTCCACGATCTCTATAAGCACTTCGGCGACTGGTACCTCGCCATGGCCGCCTACGACTGCGGCCCAGGCTGCGTGGATCACGCCGTCGAGCGCACAGGATTCGCCGACTTCTGGGAACTCCAACGCCTTAACGTCCTGCCCAAGGAAACTTCCAACTACGTCCCCCTCATCCTCGCCATGACCATCATGGCCAAGAATCCGAAAGACTACGTCCTCGACGGCGTCGTCCCCGACCCTGCCGAAACTTTCGATACCGTTCCCATGCAGGGCGCCACCAGCCTGCCGCTCGTCGCCGACGCCCTCGGCGTAACGGTCGCCGAACTCCAGGACCTCAATCCCGCCCTCATCCGCGGCCTCGCCCCGGACGGCTACGTGCTTAAGATTCCCAAGGGCCGCGCAGACGATCTCGCTTCCGCTCTGACCCAAGTCCCCGTCGAGCACCGCGCCGCTTGGCGCCTCCACCGCGTCGAAACCGGCGAAACCTTCGCCTCCATCGCTCACCGTACCGGCTCCTCCGTTCACGCCCTCCAGGCCGCCAACACCGGCGTCGAACTCGACCCGCATCCAGGCGCCCTCCTCGCTGTGCCCCTCGCCCCTCGCCCCGAACGCGTCACCCGCCGCGTCGTCGCCTCCCGCAAACACACTACCCGCCGCGGCAAGCACACGCCTACCACCGCCCGCCGCCGCTCCACGGCACACACTCACTCGTCCTACACCGCAAGCCTCCACCCCTCCCACCGCCGGTCCACCACCGTCAATCGCTAACTCCGATCGCCCATCGCGCGTTTTACGCTTGCCTTGTCCGGAAAACGAGTTATGCTAAGGTGTGGTTTTTTGACAAACACGGGAGGCCCTGAAAATGTTTGAAGACCATCGGTTCGCCGCGGGCGACGATGAAGTGGATGAGTTCGACTACGAAGAGGAAGGTTCGGCCATGGAACCAGAAATCGGTGAGTACGGCGCAGCCGAAGAAGACGACGGCGAGGATGTGATCTCGGAGGTCATCGTCGAAGAAGTGACTATCACACCGGTGGCGCCAGTATCCGCGCCCGCAGCCGCCGCGGCGTCGGCGGCCCAACCGGTGAAGAAGAAACCCGTAAAAAAGGCCGCCACCGCGGCGCCGAAAAAAGCGCCGGCCAAGAAGGCCCCCGCAAAAAAGGCGCCCGCAAAAAAGGTCGCCGTGAAAAAGGCCGCGCCGGCCAAGGCCGCTAAGAAGGCGCCGGCCAAAAAAGTCGCCGTGAAGAAGGCCGCTCCGGTCAACGCCGCCAAGAAAGCCGCCCCGAAGAAAGCCGCACCCAAAAAAGCCGCACCCAAGAAAGCCGCGCCAAAAAAGGCCGCCCCCAAAAAGGCTGCCCCGAAAAAGGCCGCCCCGAAAAAGGCTGCCAAAAAAGCCGCGAAGAAGCGCTAAGCCGCACCGCGGCTAGCGTCGCCTGGCGCCGAAGCAACTATGGCGCGGCAGCGCTGGAACAACTCGAGCAGCGACTCGGCGTGCTCCTCCGGAGTCCGCATCGCTTTGCCCGTAAAGCCTGCCGCGCCACTCCCCTTGCCATATCCCGTCGTCACCGCGACGAACTTCATCAACTCCAGAGCCACCTCGTCCCGCCCCTTCACCTCACCAGCCCCACTAATCTTCTCTTCAGCCATCGTAATCTCTCCCGGAACCTGCGTTAAGCCTCTAGGTTACCCCATCTCCGCCTCCCCGCTCCCCGCTTCTTTCTCCTTGTTACCCTAACTCCAAGGCCCCACCGTTTCCCCATGCCCATCCGCCCCCTCCGCCTCGTCCGTAAGATGCGCGGCGGGGCGCAGGCTCACCTGCTCGCCTGCGACGACGGCCACTTCTATGTCGTCAAGTTCCTCAACAACCCCCAGCACCGCCGCATCCTCGCCAACGAGTGGATCTCCGCCGTCTTCCTCGACTACCTGAGCATCTCCGCGCCCGCCTGCGAAATCGTCGACGTCACCCCGGAATTCCTCGCCGCCAACCCCGGCGTACATTTCCAACTCGGCAACCATCGCATCGATATCGAACCCGGCTGGCACTTCGCCTCCCGCTACCCCGGCGACCCCGCCAAACTCGCCGTCTACGACTTCCTCCCCGACCCTCTGCTCGACAAGGTCGCCAACCGCGCCGACTTCCTCGGCGCCCTCGCCTTCGACAAATGGATGGGCAACGCCGACGCCCGCCAGTCGGTCTTCTTCCGCGCCCGCCTCCGAGATTGGCTCCCCGACTCCTCCGAACACCCCCTCAAAGCCGGCTTCCTCACCCAGATCATCGACAACGGCTTCGTCTTCAGCGGACCGGAATGGACCCTCGCCGACTCGCCCCTCCTCGGCCTCTACTTCCGCCGCCAGGTCTACGCCGAAGTCCGCGGCCTCGCCGACTTCGAACCTTGGCTCCAGCGAATCGTCGAATTCCCCTTGAGCGTCGTCGACCGTGCCCGCCGCGGCATCCCTCCCCAATGGATCGAAGGCGACGAAGACTCGCTCGACGAACTCCTCGACCGCCTCATGCGCCGCTGCCGCCGCGTCCCCGACCTCATCGCCGCCTCCGCCGCGGACCGCAACAATCCCTTCCCCGCTTGGGCCCGCCCCTAACCGGCTACAAGTTCTTCCGCAATCCGCCGCGCCGTCGAAGGCGCCATCAGAATCCCGTTCCGATAGTGCCCGTAAGCCAGCCACACGCTCGTGCCTTCCACGCGCCCTAGCGCCAGCGCGCCCGTCTTCGTCTGCGGGCGGAATCCGCACCAGGCTTCCTCGTGCACCCGTCCTTCCAGCAGCGGACACAGTCTCGCCGCCCGCTCCGCGATGTCCGCCACAACCTTCGCATTGATCTCGCGGTCGAAGCCGATCCGCTCTTCATTCGACCCGGCCAGCGTGTACCCGCTGCTCCGCTGCAGCACATACGTGTGCCCCCGCCGCAGAATCGTCTTCAGCGTCCCGGGTTCCAGACGATACCCCAGAAGATGCCCCTTCACCGGAACCGTCTCCGGCAGAGGAACCTTCTTGCCGTTTTCGGTAATCGCGAGCCGCCCCGACCACGCGCCCGCCGCGATCACCAGCGGCGCTCCCTGCGTGTCGTAGTGGTTCAGCGGCGCACCCTCGTGAATCTCCACGCCCCGCCGCCGGCACGCCTCCGCCAGCGCGTCCATCACCTGCCGCGGATCCACTACCGCGTCCCGAGGGTACCGCAGCTCGTTCTCTCCCACCTCGCACGCGAGGCCGTACGCGCGCTGGCTCTCACCCCGCTCCCGCATCGCCGGCCAGTCCTCCGGCGCGGCCGGATACTCGATCGCTCCCGAGGCGATGTAGTCGATCTCGAGCCCGCTTTCCTGGCGCAACTCCTCCACATACCCTGGGTACAGATCGAGGCTTTCCAGCGCCAGCTCCGTCCACTGCGACTGCCGGAGAAACTCGCTGCCGGGAGCCAGCATGCCCGCCCCTGCCCAACTGGCT
>JAJYKC010000017.1 GCA_021788955.1 Acidobacteriota bacterium | reverse complement strand
GGAGGAAGTTACTACCAGCCGCAAGGTAGCAAGTGGTATTTTCCCCAGGCGTATCGCCTGGACGAGCACGGTAAGTACTTACTGCTGTCGCCGGGCATGGACCGGTCCGCCACGATCGGCTTCCGCTGCGCGGTGGACTTACAGTAACTCAGTCGTAGAGCAGTTCGGAGTAGCGCCGCTGCGCGACGAGTTCATGCCGCGCGGCGAACCAGGCGCGGTCCGAACGGGCGGCGTGAATCATGACCCGGTCAAACTTTTCGGCCGCGATCCGCGAACCCGCCAGGTACACGTGCGTCTTCGGACTCCGGATGAGCTTCCAGATCTCGGAGGCATGTTCATTGAGAGGGCGCTCGATGTCGGGCGCCTCGTCGAAGTGGGGCCGAGGGCTGAGCGCTTCGAATGCCTTGAACGTATTTCGGGTGTAGTACAACGAGATGTCTTTCCGCTGGTCGTTCATGTAGAGCAACTCGGCGCCGCTGCGCGCGCCATAGAACAACCGGACGAGACCCTTCCAACCGCCCTGCTCCTCGTAGATGTGTTGGAGGAAGGCCCGGAAGGGCGCGATTCCGGTTCCGGCGCCGACCATGATGAGGTTTGACGCAGGATCCTTGGGCGGCGCAAAGGCGAGGCCGTAAGGGCCGGTGATCTGCATGGAGTCGCCTGCTTGCAGATCGCAAATATAGTTGGAGGCCTTGCCCGGATAGCGTTCGCCGCTTACCGGGTCGATGCCGAAACAGCGGCGGACGCAGAGCGAGAACGTATCCGGCTTGCCGGCTTCGCCGCGGTGGGGGCTGGCGATGGAATAGAGCCGCATATAATACCGGTTTCCAAACTCGTGCGGGCCGGGAACGAGGACCCCGACGCTCTGGCCCTCCTCGTAGCTGAGACGTTCCTGATCGACCCGGAGGATGATATGCCGGACTTCGGCTTCGGCGGCGGCCGGCGTGATCCGTTCACTCGCCGTGACGACCGCAGTGACCGGGTTGCTGATATCGAAATCGTTAATGTTCATGGATATGGATCTCCGATTTGCATTCGGCCTGTTCGCTCTCCGGCCGGCTGTGACAGGCGCCGTTGCCGGTGCAGCCCGCGCAGCCGTGCGTCATATGTTCGAGAACGTCTTCCCCGGCTTCCCTGTGGGAACCGGAGCGGACGAAAGACTGTAGAAGAAACCATACGGCGAGCACGACGAGCAGGCCGGCCGCGGGAGCGAGAACGTGCCACAGAGAAGTCCACATTGCGATTAACCTCCACTACCCATGCCCGCGAAACCCATGAAGGCGAGCGAGAGAATACTGGCGAGAACGAGGGTGAGCGCGGTGCCCTTGACGAGGTTCGGAATGTCGCTCAGATCCACGCGCTCGCGAACGAGGGACAGCAGCACCAGCGCCACGCAGTAGCCGCCGCTCGCCGCGATGGCGAACACCGCGCTCTGCAGCAGGTTGTAGCCGCGCGCGGTCTGAAACAGCGGGACCGCGAGCACGGCGCAGTTGGTGGTGATCAGCGGCAGGTAGACACCCAACTCGCGGAACAGCGACGGGCTCACCTTCTTGATGAACATTTCGGTGAGTTGCACCGTGGCCGCGATGATGATGATGAAGGTGATGATGCGTAAGTACTCGGCGTGCAGAGTTACGAGGAGGCTGTTGATGCCGTAGCTCAAAATGCCGCTCACCGTGATGACGAACATCACGGAAACGCCCATGCGCCAGGCGGTGGAGAACTTCGCCGAAAGCCCGAGGAACGAGCACATGCCGAGGAAGACGCAGAGGACGAAGTTGTTGATCAGAAACGCGTCGAGAAAAATGTGAGTGAGAGATTCGTTCATGAGCGGACCTCAACGAGTTGGCCGGCGGGAACGGTTTCGGCGGCCGCGGCAGCGGCACGGGCAGCGCGCTGCGCTTTCATCTGCCGGAAAGTGGTGAACGTCACCAGCCACAGCGCAAGCGAAATGAATCCGCCGGGCGGGAGGAGGAACAGCACCCAGGGCTCGAAATGCGAGCCGAACAGCGGGACGCCGAGGAACGTTCCAGCGCCTAAGACTTCGCGCACCGCCCCGAGGCAACTCAGCGCGAAGGCAAAACCGAGGCCCATGCCGAGCCCGTCGAGCAGGGAAGGAATGACGGCCTTCTTGCCGGCGAAGGCTTCGGCGCGCTCGAGAATGATGCAGTTGGCCACGATCAGGGGGATGTATGCGCCCAACGCTTTGTAGACCGTAATGCTGGCCGCCTTTACGAGATAATCCACTACGGTCACCGACGTGGCGATGATCGCGATGTAAGTGGCGATGCGCACCTGCTTGGGCACGAGCTTGCGCACCATCGAGATGAGCGTGTTCGAACTGGCGAGCACGAATGTGGTGGCGAGGCCCATCGCTACGGCATTGCGCACCGAGTTCGTGATGGCCAGCGTCGGGCACATGCCGAGCACCTGGACAAAGACCGGGTTCTGTTTCCAGAGGCCGTTTACAAACGGGTTTCCGGCCGCGTGCGAACTGGAGACCGGGGTGTGGCAGGACGGAACGGGTTGTGAGTCGCTCATATCAGTTTCCTTGTTCAATGCGGCTGAGGTTCCGCGAAATGACGGGCGCCATCTGGCTGACGCTGGCTTCCAGCATCCGCCCGACAGCGCGGCTGCTGATCGTCGCCCCGGAGATTGCGTCGATTTCCCACGGGCTTTTCTTGGCGCCATGCTTCACCACGGTGATCGGATGGGCGAGGCTGGCGTCGAGCGCCTTGAAGTTCGCCTGGAAGTCCGGGTCTGTGCCGATCCGGCTGCCGAGGCCCGGCGTCTCCTTCATGTCGATCACGTTGAAGCCGGTGATGGTCTTCTGATCCGGCGAATAAGAATACATCGCGGAGATCACGTCGGCGTAGCCGCGGCCGCTGGCTTCGATGACGATGCCCAGAAACTTGCCGGAGGCGTCGTAGCCGGCGAAGAAGCGCGTGCCGCTTTCCTCGATGCCAGGGAGGATCGTAAGCTGGCCTGACGGTTCCACGCCGTAGATCACCTGTTTCGCGACGCCCGGGAGCAGTTCGGCCACCGAGTCGCGCATGATGACTTCCTGGTTATGCCGGATCCGCGCCAAAGTGGTCACGTGCGCGCCGGCGATGAATACGCCGCACAGCAGCGAGACCACGCCAAGGACGCGCACCATCCGGATGGCGTTGGCCATGGAAGGCTGGGCGTGCGCGGGAGGAACGGGTGTGCTCATCGGGCGGCCTCCTTTGCCTGCGCGCCATAGATGCGTGGCTGCGTCAGCCGGTCTATGAGAGGAGAGAGCGCGTTGCCGAGCAGAATCGCGTACATCACGCCCTCGGCCAGTCCGCCCTCGAAGCGGATAATCACTGTGATCAGGCCCATCAGCAGGCCGTAGATCCACAGGCCGAGCGGTGTGGTCGGGCTGGCTACCGGATCGGTTGCCATGAACGTCGCGCCGAGCATCAGGCCGCCGGAGAAGAGTATAAATCCGGGACCTGGATATAAGGCCGGGCTGGCCAGATGGTACGCCATGCCGGTTAATGCGGCCCCGAGCAGCATCGCCACGGGGATGCGCCAGTCCATCATGTGCCGCAGCACGAGATAGGCGCCGCAGAGCAGGATCAACAGCGCCGAGGTCTCGCCCGCCGAGCCGGCGCGCGTGCCCAGGAATAGCGTCCAGGTGTCCGTCGTGACGTGATCGAATTTCTGCATCACCAGAGGCGTTGCGCCCGAAAAAGCGTCCACGCGGACCTGGGCGATCCAGGCGGTGAGCGGCTCGGCCTTCAGCAGGGGAATCGAGAATGTCGAGGGGATGAAGCTGGTGAAGCGGTGCAGCGCCATCGCCGGACTGTAGGAGGTGATCGCCACTGGGAATGCGGCCTGCAGAAACGCGCGGCCTACCAGCGCCGGGTTGAAGGCGTTGAATCCGAGGCCGCCGAACAGCATCTTGGCAGGCCCGACGGCGATGAAGGAGCCGAGCACGACCATCCACAGCGGAAAGCCCGGCGGTAGCGTGAGCGCCAGCAGCAGGCCGGTGATGACGACGCTCCAGTCGCCGATCGAGGAGGGGCGTTTCGCGGCGACGCAGATGAGATGTTCGGTTAACACGCAGGTGGCAACGGCAGCGACCATCGACAGGAGCGCACTCAGCCCGAACAACCAGACCGAGTAGGCGCAGATGGGAAGCAGCGCGTAGACCACGTTCCGCATGATCTCTTCGACCGAGAGTCCGGAGTGAAGGTGCGGAGCGGTGCGCAGCTCAATGACGGCGGCGGTGCTCATGCTTGGACCTTTCTTTCGCGAAGCGCCTGTTTGGCGATGCGGAAGTATTGCACGAGGGGGATGTGCGACGGGCAGACATAGCTGCAGCAGCCGCATTCGAAACAGTCGTAGAGATGAAGATCGGCTTGCATTTCCTCGTAGCGTTGCTTGCGGGCCAGCAGCCCCATCTGGCTCGGGTTCAGGTGCAGGGGGCAGACGTCGACGCAGCGGCCGCAGTGGATGCAGGGCAGGATCGCGTGCTGTCCGTTGAGCGAGCCGGAGGAGAAGGCCAGGATGCCGGTGACGCCCTTGGTGACGGGCACTTCGAGCGAACTCACCGCCGCGCCCATCATCGGCCCGCCCAGCACCACTCGGGAGACGTTGGCCGCGCAGCCGGCCTGTTCGAGCGCCCAGCGCAGCGGCGTGCCTAGGGCCATGAGATAGTTGCCCGGCCGCGTCACGGCCGGACCGGTGACGGTCACCACGCGTTCGATGAGCCCCTGGCGGCGGGGCAGCAGATCGCCAATTTGGGCGAGCGTGGCGACGTTAAAGACGGCGAGGCCCACATCGGCCGGCAAACCGCCGGAGGGGATCTCCCGGCCCAGCAGCACCTTCACCAGCATCTTTTCGGCGCCCTGCGGATACTTGGCCGGGACGGCTTCGACGGCGATGCCGCTGTCTGCGGTATTCGCTTTGCGGAGCGCGTCGACGGCGTCAGGTTTGTTGTCCTCGACGCCGACGACCGCACGCGGCGCGCCGACGGCCTTCATGGCGATGCGGGCACCATGAAGGACCTCATGCGGCTGCTCCACCATGACCCGGTGATCGCTGGTGAGATATGGTTCGCATTCGCACCCGTTGACAACCACCGTGTCAATAGTCTTTCCTTCGGGAACTTTTAACTTCACATGGGTCGGGAACGCGGCCCCTCCGAGTCCGACGACGCCTGTCTGCTGCACTGCCGCGACGATCTCGGCCGGGGACATGTGCTCGATGTCCCGCGGCTCGCCGTAGAGGATCTCCTGGCTCGCCGAAGGATAGGGGCGAAGGAAAATCGCCTGGGCGAGGGTGCCGCGCGCGCTCGGGGAAAGGTCGATGCGCTCAATGCGGCCCGTGGCCGGAGCGTGCATCGGCACACTGACAAAGCCTTCGGCGCGGGCGATCGGCTCGCCCCGCACCACTTCCTGCCCGGGCCGGACCAAAGGCACCGCCGGGGCGCCGGTGTGCTGGCTGAAAGGGATGATCAGCAGCGGCGGAAACGGCAGGCGGCGGATCGGAAGGCGATTCGTCGTCTCCTTGTAATCCGGGACGTGCACGCCCCGCCACAGGCGCCGGAGTCCGGGGATGCTCTCGATATTCATGCTCGTCTCTCAGGTCCCCGTTAGTTGTACTTGGCCGCCCGTTTGGCCAGCTTGCCGGCGTCCTTCTCCGCCGGGTCGGCGGGAGTACCCGGATGAATGACCTGTGCGGTGCACTTTTCCGCGGCGCGCACGAGGTCGCGATAGGGCCCGCCGCGCGGGTCCTTGATGTAGGCGTGGTGATCCTCGTTGTAGGCGAAGATCTTGGGGTTGATCTTGATGCACTCGTCGCAGGCGGTGCACTGCGCCGAGTCAATCCAGGGAGCGGCGTAATCGCCGGCCGGCGGCGATATTGCGCCGTTCCCCGATGCCGGAGCCGGGTTCGCCGCGCCCGCCGCTGCCAGCACTTCCGGCGCGGCAATCAGGGCCAACGGCGCTTCTTCGAGCGGATTGGGGCTCGACGCCCAGGCCGCCAGCCGCGCGGCCAGCGTCTGGGCGAACTCGGCCTGAATCCGTTCGACGCTCACCGCCGGGGCCGGAGCTCCCGCTCCGGCAAGCGCCTTCAGCATCCGCCAGAAGTTCCGGCGATCCTCGCTGGCGCGCACCAGCGGGGCGGCCGGCATCACGCGCATCAGTTCGTTCTTCGCGTTTACGGCCCAGATGAAGGGGAACTTGCCTTCGCGCTCCGCTTCGTCGAGCGCGACGTAGTCCGCCAGAAGGATCATGTTCTCGTTCCAGGTATCGCGGGGCGCGGTGCGGAACTGCTTTCGGAACCGGCCTTCGGTCATGGCGAAGTCGGCGAAGGTCAGCGGCAGCTCCATCTTGCCGTTGTTTCCCTGCTCGTCGCGGTATTCGAGCGTGTACGACGGCCAGTCGGTATCGGAAGACGGATTTCCTTCGAGATCGAAGCACTCGGAGGGAAGCATGCCGCGGTCCGGGTTGTAGCGCACCATCGGGTAAGCGCGCGATTCCACCGCGAGCTTGCTTTGGTGCTCGGCGCTGTCGTCGGCGATGCCGTGCTCGGGCATGCAGGGACTGTAGACATTGAACACCGCCGGCCGCCGGCTGTTGATGCCCTCGATAAAACCTTCGATCAGATGGGTCGCGTTCGAAATCGCAGACTGCAGCACGTAAGTGGTTCGGTGCGCCATCGCGATCAGCGCGATCTCTTTCCGGATTTCCTCCTTGCCCTGCGCGGCCTTACCGTACTGGGCCATGTCGGAAACCTGGCCGGTGAAGCCGGACGTGCAGGCCTGGCCGCCGGTGTTTGAGTAAACCTGCGTGTCTAGGATCAGGACTTTGATCGGTTTGCCCGACATCATCATGCGCGACAGGTTCTGGAAGCCGATGTCGTACATCGCGCCGTCGCCGCCGATGGAGACGACCGGCGGGCAGAGGCGGAATTCTTCCTCGCTGAACTGCCGCCAGTTGAAGTAAGTGAAGAACTCCTCGTGCTTGCGCGGGTTGTAGCCTTCGTTCAGTTCGATCTCGGCCATGCGGATCGCCTTGAATCCTTCGGCCATCTTCGACATGTGGCCCTCGAAGATGCCCATCGCCAGAGACGGCGAATCCTGGAACAAGTGGTTCGCCCAGGGGAACGGATAGGGATTGAAGGGATAGGTCGAACCCCAGACCGACGTGCAGCCGGTGGAGTTCAGAATGCCCATGGCGGCGCGGCCCGAACGCGTGACGCCCTCGGTGTACTGCCAGCGCAGTTTCCGCAGCGTGTCGAGCACGTGGGTAATCCAGCGGAGCCAGGCGGCGTCGATCGACGGGCCGGCATGGCGTTCATCGAGTGTCTCGGAGAGCGCGGCGAGGGTGACGTCGGCGCCCTTCAGCCGGTCGAGCGCCTGATCGACGCGCGTGGCATCGCCCAGGTTCATCGTGGCGGCGAGGCGCAGGCGGACATGCTTGTCGAGCCGCTCGATAAGTGCGTCGATCTTTTTGACCTGCGCGGCGACGCGCGGCTGCATCAGCGCCTCGACGGTGGAGGTGAACAGGTGCACGACGGTCTTTTCGCCGCATCCCAGACAGGCGCCGTCGCCGCCGCACATGCTGAGGTAGTTCCGCTTATCGAGCAGCAGTGTTTCGAGGGCGCCGATCCGCTCGTCGAGGTTCTCGATGCGGATGAAGTTCGGCGAAGTGGTCGGCAGCGCTTGCCAGAAGTTCCAGTCGCGGCGCAGCGTCTCGATGCTCTCGGGCGTCTGCGTGGCGGCGCGCAGAGCGTCGTCCTCGCAAACCCTCACGCACTCCATGCAGCCTTTGCAGGCAGCCGGATTGACCGTAATCGACAGAAACCCCCCGCTTCCGGACTGTTTCTTCTCGCGCGCAAACCAGTAGGGCTGCGTGATGGAGAATTTGAAGCCGCCGAGGGCTTCGCGAAGCCAGGTCATCTCCCGCGCAACCTCGGCCTGCACTTCCGGACCGCCCGCGTAGCCGCTCTTCGTTTCTTCGATCGCTTCGTCGAGAAGAGCGCTGAAATCGGGTTTGGCGCCCGCGGCGCGAATGCGGGCGCGAAGCTTCTGGTCGATGGTGCGGATGGCGCGCGGTAGGTGTTTCACGGCGCGGCCATCGCGGGATGCGGCCTTGGCGGCGGTTTCGAGCACGCTGAGCGCGGGATGCACCAGCCCCGCGATGGCGCTGTCGGGGCAGATTGTGTAGCAGGCGCCGCAGGCGGTACAGTTGGCCGGCTCCCAGACCGGATGCTCGAACCGGGTTCCGGTCATGTCGCGGAATACGCCGGTCGAAGCGGGAATCATGCTCAGGCCGATGAAAGGATCGGTGAGATTGTCGTTGCCTTTGCCGGAGGCGTAAAACTCGCCGGTTTGTTCCCAGAACCGGTGAATGTCCGTCATCTTGTCCTGGCCGGCCGGACGGGTCTTCAGCAGCACGGGGAGATTCGGCGCACGCCGGACTTGCGAGGAGCCTTCGGCCGAGATGGTCTTGTCGACCAATTCGCGGACTTCGTCGAAGCCGCGCCGCACCACGCGCAGGTTGTCCTCGACCACGCGCGCGCCCTTGGCTCCGAACTTATGTTCGAGCTGCGACCGGATCGCCTGGAACAGTTTCTGTTCGGTGAGGCCCGCCTGGCTCGCCACCGGCGCGGCGGCGAAGAACGCCCCTTGAAACGCGATGCCCTGCATGCGGAACTGCAGTTCGGGGTTTGTCGCTTCCTGGCGCGCGATCTGGAACGCGTCAAGATAGAAAACGCGGATTTCGTTGTCCTTGATGATCCGCTGGAAGCGCTCGGGGATCTGAGCCCACACTTCGGCGGGCGTCGGGCGGTCGCTCTGGATGATGAACACGCCGCCGCGCTTCAGGCCGGCGAGAGGATTGGAGTGCTGGAACACGTTCGGGTCGGGCGAGAGCACGACGTCAACGTAGAAGTAATCGCAACTGATCGGGATCGGCTCCGGCGCCGCCGACAGATAGTAGGTGGTCGGCTGGCCTTTCTTCTCCGAACCGTATTTGGGGTTCGCCTTGATGTGCCAGCCGAGTAAGTCGAACAGCGTCATCGCCAGGTTTTTGCCGGTGGTGATCGCACCCCAGCCGCCGACCGAGTGCATGCGCACGGTGATGCTGTTGGCCGGCATGAGATTCGGGTTCTCGGCGCCGTGCACCGCGAGGTCCTTGATCCCGGGGTAGGAATCGGCGACCTGAATCTGGTGGATCTCCTGTTTCGGGGTGAATGCACGGTCGTGGACGAAATCGATCGACAGGTAGAAGAACTTCTTCTTACCGCCGCCGGGCAGCATATTTTCCACCGCGCCGATGATGCCTTCCGGCTGCAGGTCCCGGCTGCCGAGACCGAATGAAGCCGAATAGAGCGGCGGCATATCCTCGGCCTTCTTGAACGCCGGATAGCCAGGATAGGGTCCGCCGCCGTTGGCCGAACGTCCATTCTCGACGCAGCGCGTGAGCGCGGCGCGGATCTCGCGGATCATCGGCAGGTCTTCGGCCAGCGGTTGGTCAACGCGCTCGAGCACGGCGACGCCCTGGCGCCCTTTGAGGAGCTGCGCCACCAAGTCGCCGGGGAACGGGCGGAACATCGTCATGTTCACGACGCCGACTTTGATCTTGCGCGTGCGCCGGAGATACTCGGCGACAGCTTCCGCGGTGACAACGACGCTTCCCTGCCCGACGATGACGTAGTCGGCATCATCCAACCGGTAGCCCGAAACCCGCCGGTAGCGCCGGCCGGTCAAAGCATAGAACTCATCCATCGCCCGATCGGTAATCGCGGGAATGTGCTCGTAGAAGAACGGGCGCTGCGCGGCGACGCTCTGCATGTAGGCGTCCTGGTTCTGCACGACGCCGATCATCACCGGATTGTCTACGGTCCAGAGTTCGGGGATGCGCCGGCGCCGGTCGCCGAACAGCATGCGTTGTGCCGGGGTCGGGGTTTCGATGATGTCGTCGGGGCGGCCCAAGTATTCGGCGATCAACTCCCGCTCGGGGAGCATGAGCGACTCGATGAGGTGCGTAGTCAGGAATCCGTCCTGCGCGCAGATGCCCGGCGTCAGCGAAAGTTCAGCGATCTTGTGGGAAATGATATTGAGGTCGCAGACCTCCTGGGCGTTTTTCCCGAAAAGCTGGAAGAAACCGGCGTCGTCGACGCAATGATAATCGTCATGGCCGGCGTGCACGTTGAGCGTTGATTTCGTCATGGCGCGGCAGCCCATGTTGAGGACGTAGGTCAACCGCTTGCCCGCCGCGGCGTAAAGCGACTCGTGCATGTACGCGATACCCTGCCCGGAGCTGAAGTTCGTCGCCCGCAGGCCGGTCATCGAAAGGCCCGCGGTGACGGCCGCGGCGGCGTGCTCGCCTTCCGGCTCGACGAAGATCAGGGGCCGCCCGCTGATGTTGATGTGACCGTTGGCTGTCTCCTCGGCCCAGTACTCGCCCATCTGCGTCGAAGGCGTGATGGGATATGCGCCGGCGGCATCGCTCGACTCGCGCTCACACATGATGACGGCGGTGTTGCCGTCCATCGCCTGCCGCACGCCGGGGAATCGAAATGTTTTTTCTTTTGTGCTCATGCGAATCTCGTTTGGTCCTTTAGTTCGGCATCTCCCGCGCTACGCCTGCCGCGGCCGCCAGCGGAAGATCCGCCAGTTCGACGGGCAGCGGCGTGCGCCGCGTGATGACCTTGGCTTCCACTCCCTTGACCGGGCCGCGCACGGCGTCCATCCACACGATGGCGCCTGTCGGGCACCGTTGCGCCGGCGTCTGGGTGGCCAGTCGATTTTTGGCGTAGTCGATGACGGCCAGGTGATCGACGATCTGAATCAAGCCCGGCGGCGCATCGAGCGCACAGCGCCCGCAACCGGTGCACGCCACGTCGCACTCGGACTCGGCCAGCGCTCCTTCAAACAGGCTTCGGCAGGCCACCCACAACCGGTGACTGACCGGATGCAGCGAGAACAGATCCTTCGGACAGGCGACAACGCAGTCGCCGCAGGCGGTGCAGAGCGCCTCGCTCACCACCGGGATGCCGTGCTCGTCCATTTGAATCGCGTTGAACGAACAGGCGCGCTCACAATCGGCTAAACCCAGGCAGCCCCACGCGCAGACCTTGCCGCCGCCGGAAATCAGCGCCGCGGCGCGGCAGGACTGCAACCCTTCGTAACCGGCGCGGCGCCGCGCCACGTGCGTGCCACCCGCGCAGGCCAGGCGCGCCACGCGCTTTTCTTCCGACCCGCGGTCCACCTGGAGATAAGCGGCAATCTCGACCAGAGAATCCTCGCTGCTGACGGTGCACTTGGACGGCGACACCTCTCCGTGCACCAACCGCTCTGCGAAGGCGCGGCAGCCGGCGCTCCCGCAGGCCCCGCAGTTCGCCTTGGGAAGCATCGACTCGACTTCATCGATTCGTGGGTCCTCGTAGACATAGAGCTTCTTGTCCGCGTAAGCCAACAGCGCCGCCAGGATGACGCCAATGGCCAGCATCACGATGCAAGCAATAAGGAATTCGGTCATTGCACCCTCTCTGAGCGGTCACTGCGTTCACGCAGTCCGTGATTGCGTCCGCGCAACCGGTTCGGTTGCCGGTTTGAGCCATTTCGCGCAGTACCAGCCGCTTCCGATGGCGCAATGATGGCGCAGTTCCCAGGCCGGTAGTGTTGGGAAACCCACCGCTCTTGGCCGTTCCTCATAGATTCCGAAGCTTCAAGCCGCATGTCCACGCCGAAGGGGAGCAATCAGTGGGCCAACCGGTCCATCTCCGCGATGGCATACAGCGTGCGAAATGGGTATTCGTGAATTTTCCGCGGCGGGGATCCGGAGAGCGGCGATGAGCGTCTGGTGGCGCGACGCTCTCGGTGGCGTAGCACTCGTCGCGGTCCTCATCAGTTTGCGCGTGGTTCACTCGCCGGCCAGCGTGCGGACCGGCGGCCTCGTGAAGATCGAGCGGACGATGATGGGTACGCTTTGGACGATCGAGGTGGCCGATCACGGACAGCCCGAGCCAGCGCGGGCGGCCATCGAAAGCGCGTACCGGGAACTCGACCGCATCGACCACCTGATGAGCGAGTGGCGGCCGGACTCTCCGATCTCCGCCGTCGACGCCGCGGCGGGCCAACACGCCGTCGAAGTGCCCGCTGAGCTGCGCGCGCTCATCGAACGTTCGATTCATTACAGTCAGATCACCCAAGGCACGTTCGACATCACCTGGCGCGGGATGGGCTCGCTATGGCATTTCGATGCGAGCTTCGTGCCCCCGACCGACGCGCAGATCGAGGCAGCGCGGAAGCGAATCGACTATCGCAAAATCCAGATTGACGGGAATAAGATCTACCTGCCGGCGGGAATGAACATCGGCCTGGGCGGAATTGCGAAAGGCTATGCGATCGACCGCGCGG
>JAJYKC010000547.1 GCA_021788955.1 Acidobacteriota bacterium | reverse complement strand
TGGGGATGGGAGACGGGCGCCGGCGGAATGCGCAAAGAGTTGCGGCAAGAGAGCACTCCCTGGATGCGGAAAATGGCCGGGAGAGTCCGCCGTTAGGGTAGGACAAAACAAAGCGCCGGGAGGGTGGGATGTTCGTGAAAGCTACGAAACATCATGCCCTCCCGGCGCCCGTGCGCTCAAAGACTGCTCGAATGGCCGCTGCCGGCCCTGACCGAAGGAACGAATTGGCCCGTCTCTACGCCCGCCGATACTTCCGGAAGAACGAACCGACGAGGAGCATGCCTGCTCCGTAGAGGACGAGCGTGGTCGGCTCGGGCGCGCCTGGCACTTCGCCGCTGGAGGCGCTGCCGGAAATGGAATTGGAAGTTCCGATCAGGCCCGACAGGGAACTCCCCATGCTGAAGGCGTAATCAATTCCCAAAGTGTAGCCCGACGGGAAATCCGCCAGGAACGTAGCTCCATCGGTACCCGTTCCGGTAGAACCGGTCACTTTGAGCGTTCCGGAGATGGTAGCGGCCTGCGTCGTCGGGCTCTGCGTCAGGGAGGTCCAATCGATCGTTCCGGTGACAGTGTCACCGCCTCCGCCGGAGAAATTGAATGTCGCCGTCTGTCCGCCATTCTGATCGACGGTGTAGACTCCGCCGGTTCCGCCCTGAAGCGACAACAGCGGGACCGATTGAGGAACCGAGAAGCTCCAAGAGGCGCCAGTGAAAATGTTGTTCCCGGTCGGGGACTCAAAGCCGCCGGTGGAGTTCGAGCCGATGCAGGTAGCGCCGACCGGGCAACCTCCGGCAGTGCCGCCGGTAGTGACGGTGATGACGTCCCCGCTGCTGCTGCCCGTGCCCGTGAACGTGGCTGTTCCGTCGCCTCCCAGGGTTAACTGATCGGCGAAAGCCGGTGAAACGGATAACGCGACCGCGGCGAGAGCAGCGGTCGAAAAGAGCATTACTTTTCTAACCATCGATATCGATCCTCCTGACGATTGGTAGGCGTAAAGACAGAGCACGCCAATAACGAGCTAAGTCGAGCACCTGCGTTGCCAATGAACCCGGCAAGACCGCGTTCGAGAAAGTAACGTCTTATGAGCCGGATAAAGAAAGCCGTTCGATGGGTACAGCCGCGCACGGAACCGTGAACCGAAAGCCGGTTGCGCTTTAGTGGAATATGCGGTCGGGAAACGTCTGACGTGTGATTAGTTTAGTGCGCGTGGGATTGGCCTAGGCGATTCTAGGGGAATCTACCGGATGTCTTTGTACTGAGAGTACCGGCTCTTGAATATCGTGTTTCATCATGATAAATTTCTGGCACCGGCTATAAAATATGACACCTCCCCACCTTCGAATCCGATTGGCTTGTTTTTCCGCGCTCCGGGCGCACGCGAAGCTGGGTGATGGCACTATCCTGCGCGGGCGTTATTCCCGGATGGCGCCCGAAAGACCCACCGCAATATTATTTGCGATGCGGCTAGGACCAATTCATGATGCATCATTCGGAGGGAGCAGTAAGCAATACGCGTTTCGTGGCGCGAAGCGCCGCGATGAAGCGCATTTATGAGCAGATCGGCAACGTGGCGCGGACCGACGTTTCGGTTTTGTGCCTCGGGGAAAGTGGAACCGGCAAGGAGGTTGTTGCGCGCCGGATCCATGAAATGTCGCCTCGCTCACGGCAGCCATTTCTAAAAGTCAATTGCGCCGCGCTTCCAGGCGAGTTACTGGAAAGCGAGTTATTCGGATATGAACCGGGCGCCTTCACGGGAGCGAGCCGGCCGAAACCGGGCCAGTTCGAACTGTGCGATCGCGGCACAATCATGCTGGATGAAGTAGCCGAGATGGCGCCCGCCCTGCAGGCCAAGCTGCTGCATGTGCTGCAGGATGGCGAGTTCTCCCGTCTCGGGGGCCGCGTGCGGAAGAAGGTGAACGTACGGGTGATTGCGGCGACTAACGTCGAAGTGGGCGAAGCCATCGCCGCGCAGAGGTTCCGGGAGGATTTGTATTACCGGCTCAGCGCGTTTGTATTTCATCTGCCCCCGCTTCGGGAGCGGCCGGAGGATATCGCCGCGCTGCTCGAGGGAAAAATGCGGCACTTTGCCGGAGAATACGGAGTCGAGCCCGTGGCTTTTTCTTCGGAATTACTGCAGTGGTGCCTCCGCTATGAGTGGCCGGGAAATGTGCGCGAACTCGAGAACTTCGTGCGGCGATTGATTATTCTCCGCGACGAGACAGAAGCGCTGGAAGACCTTCACTCGGTCACCTTGCAGGTCCGATCGCGGCACGACGCTCCCCCGGCGGCCGGAAGTTCGGCTTTTGTCCGGGATAACGACCTGAAGCATCGGGTTCGCGACTTGAAAGCCGAGGCGGAAAGCGAAGCCATTGAGGATGCCCTGCGCCGGACGCATTGGAACCGGAAACAGGCGGCCGCGCTACTTGGCATCAGCTACAAGGCTCTGCTTTACAAGCTCCGCCAATACGGCCTGGACCGTACCGCAGCGAGCGACGGGCGTA
>JAJYKC010000546.1 GCA_021788955.1 Acidobacteriota bacterium | reverse complement strand
CACTTTATCCACGGGCTGCTAAACTGCCCCGAATTTTCCCCCAATCAGCGTAAACGTAGTTTCGCGCCGGCCGTGCCTGTATCTCACAAGCACCCACCAGCCGGAATCAACACCACAAATCGCTTCCCGTCCGGGGCGAGATCGAGATTCCAATTGCTGCCAACGTCCGCAATTCGCTTGTTGAACCATAAGCGTGGCCAAAGCGGCATAATCCCACCCGCATTCGAAACCCGCACCTATCTGCCCTCGTCCGGAAAGGCCCGCACGTAGACTTCGTAAGTCCCGCCTTCCGCGTTCGAATAAGCCAACCAACGTCCATCCCGAGAGAAAGCCGGCTACTCCATGTCGGCTTCAGTTCACGTGTCAGGGACCAGGGCAGGCAACCGCGCAGTCTTTCTTCCCTGTGTCCGTCCGGAAACCAGTATCCCTCTTCGTTGCCCGCGTCCCGTCCGAGTTCCAAGCCATCCTCAACGGCCTGAGGCAGAGCTACATCCTCTCGCGCAGTAGGCCGTGCGGTGTTACTGTGACGGGGCCTCCATCGTACAAGCGTGGCAGAATCGTCGGTACCCTCGGATCCAGTGGTAAGCTCCAGAACCGTCCCCTCCGGCTCCGGCGAATTTCTCCACGGTCAGACAGTTGCCGTCGTCCACGCGGCAGGCGACCAGCTGATATGCCGCACCGGCCACCGACGGATCACTTACGTCCTCACCGAAGGCAACAAACTTACCGTCGGGTGACCATTGAATTGCACCGCGTGGCCTACGTGACGCCAGCGCCCACCTTGCCTTCCTTCCGTCGATCTCGGCGAGTGCAGCCGCCCCATCCGGGGCCTTAAAGGCGATCTGGCGGCTGCCCGGCCGCCACGTCGGACTATAGCCCCGAGCCACTTCGTGTCTCCGCTCTGCGCCGAGGTCAAACACGTAGATTCCCCCCGCCTTCTCGTACACCAGCGAGCCTCCGTCCGGCGACCAGTCCACGTTACCTGCGCTCACGCGAGAGATGTCCGTCCGATCGATCGTGGCGCCGGATTTGTCGTCAAACGACCGCCAGCAGAGATCCGTTTCCCTAGGTGGAAGGGGGAGCCCCCGTCCCTGAGAATCAAGCCAAAAGGCCACGCGCCGTCCACGTTCGCTAAGCGCCAACGGGAACGTATCGCCGAATTTCAGCGTTCGCTCGACTACGACCTCACCGGAAATCCTCTCGATTGTTAATCTCGGTCGCTCGAAGATCGGACTCTCGAACCAAGCCACCATCTCACCGTCTTTGCCGAACGTGAGCACTAAAGGCTCGTCGCGCTGGCTCCGAAAACGACGCCGCCCCCCGTCAAACGAGATCACCGTGATTCGGTTACCCACGCTGCCGACGAGCGCCAGACCTACCATCCTCGACTCCTCAGCAAGGTCGCGTCGTAGCCCAGCATCGTCTAACGCAATCAGAACGGACGACCGCAGAAGGACTATGAGCGCCGCAACTGAGAACCGTCGCATGTGCCGTTCAGATTGCCGATCCAGGAAATCCCGGCGCGTTCGGCGGCACGCCAAGGTCCAGTCTAGCCCACGACGGAGTCCGCCACCGCACCCGAACCTGAGACAGAAAACACGTTCGCGGTCAGCTTTCCCCAACGCGGGTTCGCATCCCGACGGGGCCTTTCGATGACGGACCCGCTGGTCGAGGAGCCCGAGGGGAATTCCGCGGTTACCGTTACAAATCGGAACGAGCCCATCCCCAGCGGCGGCGCGAACAGTCCCATTAGGTCCGCGTGCCCCACCGGATCATTCGCCCCGTGCGCCACCAGTCAGCCCGCGAAGCAAACCGCCGAGTCCGTCAGCGTCGCGCTCGCATACGCATCGTTCCCGTACTCGTCGTCCGCTTCTCGCTGCTCGTACAGAACTGCGCCAACAACCGCCAAACCCGCTGATTCGAAGCATTGCAAGCGCAATGACCCAACCGTTGTACGGAATCATCCGGTTCTGCACGCTTTGTACGCGGCCCGCCGTGTAGGCCGTCCTGTGGCTCGGCGGACGCCCTACGATCCCCCCAGCGCCAATAAGTAAGCGTCGAGCGCGTCCAAATCCGGCTTCGACAACTTATACGGCGGCATGATGCTCCCCGGACTCATCGACCGCGGATTTTCCAGGTGCTTGTCCAGCCACACCTTCGTCCGCCGCTGTCCCACCCCGTTCAGCCCCGGACCCATCGCCATCCCCTCGCCGTTGATCTGGTGGCACGCCGAACACCCGTGGCTCTCGTAAATCTCGGCCCCGCGGATCGCCGCCGCCGGCGCGTCGATCATCCCGTCCGCCGTGTCCGGCGTCAGCCGCCCCATCATCGCCGCCAGCGCCGCCGCCTGCGTGTCCGATATCGCCGCCGCACCCATCTGCTGCGTCATCGCCTTGAAATGGTCCAGCATCCACGCCGCCGGCTTGTGCGCCGTAATCGCCGCCAGGTTCGGACCCGGCTTCGGATCCCCATCGCCCAGGTTGTGACACGTCGAGCACTTCG
>JAJYKC010000545.1 GCA_021788955.1 Acidobacteriota bacterium | reverse complement strand
CGCAATCACCTTGCCCCCTCGCTTCTCGTACTCTTCCAGCCGCTCCAGCGTCGCCGCCGGAATCCGCTCAATATGCGGCAGCACAATCGCCCGGTAGGGCAGGGAAGTCTTGCGCATAGCTTCATCGTCGATAAAGTCGAAGTTATACCCCGCGTCCAGAATCGTCGCCACCACATTCGGTCCCAGCAGCTTCGCAATCGTCCGGTTTAGCGACACCGGCCCCGCCTGGAACCGCGCCCACGCATCATCCGTCGGCAGATACAAAGCCACATCGTTCACCGGTTCGCCCTGCCGCAGTAAGTAACTTACTCGCTGAAAATACTTAGTAAGTTCCGGCATCACAATCGACCACGGATTGTGATCACTGAACGCCGCCGCCGCATAAAATGCCCACCCAGGCTCGCCCGCCTCCTTCGGCGAATACGGCCACCCATGCCCGACAAGCTGATTCACCCCTTGCAGGAAATGCCGGTCCGCCTCGGCTTTCATATCGAGCGGCGTTGCCCGCCACGCCGGAGAGTGCAGCCACGTCCACGTCTCCGACGACGTCACCTTCCGCCCATACAGATGGCTCGCCGACGACGCCCACCGCGTTTCGCAAAATTCCCGCCATCGCGGCCCCTCGCCCTCGGGCAGATCCACCAGCGCGTTGCTCGAAAGCGAAACCGGCGGATACCCGTAAGTCTGGCTCCGGAACTTCACCCCATGCGCTGCCGCCCACGCGCGAATCGGCTTCAAATAATTCTCGTCCACCAGTTCCGTCAGCGTCTCGCCCCAGTCATGCCGGATCGCCGCTGCCTCCGGACCCACGTCCGCCACCAGCGCCGGCAAATGCGGCCTCAAATCATATTTCCGCCGCTTCTGAAACTCCGCCAATAGCTCCGGCGTCCAGTCCGCCCCATAAACCTCCAGGCTGTCGCTGAAAATTGCATACGGAGGCTCGGGCGCGAACGCTGCCGCGAACCGCGCCCCCGTCGTCGCCAGGTACCGCTCCGTCGCCGCCCGGCTGTAATGGTCGAACACAAAACCTTCCGCCCCGTACGCCGCCCGCTTCACCTGCTGCCCCGTCCGGCTCGCCACAAAACACAAAGCCACCCGCTGCACCGGCTCCGCGTTTATCGCAATCCGCCCACCATGCACCGCGAGCGGAACCTCCACCGGCTTCCGGAACGCCTTAGCATCGCCCTCCGCCACGAACGCCGCTACCAAACTTTCGCCCGCCCCCGTGCTCGGCACAGCCACCGAAGCCGCCCCCGCCGGAACCGCCGTCCGCACCACCTTCAACTCGCCCGAAGCTTCCGTCACGCGAATCGTCGGCCCCCCGAACGGCCAACCGCTCCCAAGCGTTACGTCCATCCGCATCCCCAACTCGGCCGTCACCTGCCGCGTGAATCGCAGCGCGTCGAGAAACTCTTCCGACAGGTGCCGGTAGTTGCGGAACCCCGCCGCCGGATCGTCCAGCGCCAGCGGATACACCGCCTGCACCTCCACCCCGCCGATGCCTCCCTGCTTCATCGCGCGCAACTCGCGCTCCAGTTCCGCATGCGTCGCGGAAGGCCCGAACCACCACCACCGCATCAGGATCCGCGCATCGTCCGGCGGCGCCGCGAACCCTCGCCGCACCGTGTCGACATCTTGCGCGGCCACGAGCGGCAGCAGCAACACGAGCACCGCGGCCAGCCGTCTCATTCCTTCTCCCGGCCCAGATAAAACACCTCTTGCAGCCGCTGAAAAGAACGGTCCGGACGCCCGTCCGCCTCGTCGAACTCGAAAAACGGCGCCATCTCCCGCTGCCACCGGTCGTTCACCTCGGTCGCGTTCACCCGCATCGCCCGCTCGAAATCCCGCGTCTCGAAGTAACCCACCAGCAAACCATCCGGCCGCAGGAACAACGAGTAGTTCTCCCAACCCGCCTCCCGCAATGCCGCCAGCATCTCCGGCCATACCGCCTGGTGCCGGACGCGGTACTCCTCCATGCGCTCCTTCCGGACGCGCAGCGTAAAACACACTCGTTCAATCATGTTTCTGTTCGTTTAGGCGTAGCTCGTCGCCTGCGCCGCGTTCTTCTCAGCCCGCTCCCGTGTCGCCCGCTCCAGGTACCCGCTCTGCCGGAACGCTTCCATCGGGTCTTCCGCCAGCCCGTGCGCCGCCCGCCACGCCCGGATCGCCGGCCGTACATCGGTCGAAAACGCGTCCTTCAGACACTGCTCGGCCCGCACTAAATCCCCGCTCGCCTGATGCACCGCCAGCGCCGCCCGGTCCACCAGCGCCGCCTTCGCCATCAGCTCCTGCGCCGTCATCACCGTCTGGATCATCGCCTCCATCTTGCCCTTCAGGTTGTGGCTCTGGTCAATCATGTACGCGATGCCCGTCACGTTCCCGCGCTCCCACTCAAACATCTGAATCTCGTGGAAAATCCGGAACACCTGATAAGGATCAATCGACCCCAGCGTCAGGTCGTCGTCCGCATACCGCCGGTCGTTGAAGTGGAAACCGCCCAGCATCTTTTC
>JAJYKC010000544.1 GCA_021788955.1 Acidobacteriota bacterium | reverse complement strand
GTCAGCATCGGTGGAGATCTGATTGTCGCCATCGACGGACAGCCCGTGACGCGGCAGGACGACCTGTCGCGGGCGATGGCGCGGAAGCGGGCGGGCGATGTGATGACGTTGACGGTGTACCGCGGCGGGCGGAAAGTTCCGGTCAAAGTGACGCTGGGGGCGCAGTCCGAGGAACAGTTCTAAGTGCGCGATCTTGCCGAGGGCAGGGTCCTGGTGACCGGGGGCGCGGGCCTGATTGGCAGCGCGCTGATCTGGGAGTTGAACCGGCGAAGCCTCCGAAACATTTTTGTTACGGACCGTTTGGGCCGTTCCGAAAAGTGGAAGAACCTGGTTCCGCTGCGCTTTATCGACTATATGGAGGCCGAGGAGTGGGAGAGGCGCCTGGCGGACGGCGGGCGTGGGCTTCCCGCCGGCATCCGCACGGTGTTTCATCTTGGCGCGTGTTCGGCTACGACGGAAACCGACGCCACTTACCTGGTCCGGAATAATTACGAGTACACCAAGCGCATGGCGGAATGGGCGCTCGCCAATGGAGCGCGGTTTGTGTACGCCTCCTCGGCGGCCACTTACGGCGCGCTCGAGACGAATTTGAGCGAGAGCCTGGAACTCGATACGCTGCGGCCGTTGAACATGTACGGCTACTCGAAACACCGGTTCGACTGCTACGCGCGCGCGGCGGGCATTCTGGATCGCATCGTGGGCCTGAAGTACTTCAACGTGTTCGGGCCGAATGAGGACCACAAAGGCGACATGCGCAGCGTGGTGAACAAGGCGTTCCAGCAGATTACGCGCACGGGATCGATGCAGCTTTTCAAGAGCTATCGTCCGGAGTTCGCCGACGGCTGCCAGAAGCGGGACTTTCTCTACGTCAAGGATGCGGTGAAGATGACGCTTCACCTGGCCTCGCTCGATGAAGCGGGGGGCCTTTATAATATCGGGAGCGGGGAGGCGAGGTCCTGGCTCGATCTGGCGCATGCCTTGTTTCGGGCGCTCGGCCGCGAACCCCGGATCGAGTTTGTAGAGATGCCGGAAACGCTGCGTCCGAAATACCAGTACTTCACGCGCGCCGAAATGGACCGCTTCCGCGCGACCGGCTACGCCCAGCCGCTGACGACGCTCGAAGACTCGGTAGACGATTACGTCAAGAACTACCTCGTGCCCGGACGCAAACTGGGCGACGAACCGAACAGAGCGGACGCGCGCGCGTGAAGCTGGAACACATCCTGCGAGCCGCAGTCATATGGCTCGCGATTCTGGCTCTTAGCCCCGCCTCAGGGTTCGCCGCGCTTGCGTCGGCGGCCGATGCGGGTTCGTGCGCTGCGATGCCCTGTTGCAAGGGCATGCACGGAGCCTGCTCGAAACGGCAGCACGCCTCGCGCGACGGTTGGAACGCATCACCGCAGTGCGCGGGCCACTGCCCGTGCGGCGCGCTTGCCCGCGGCAACGCCGGCTTCTCTTTCGTGTCCGTTTCCGGCGGCCGCAGTTTTGATGTTGTTCGTCGCGGGTTCGTCACGCTCGTCCTCGCGCCATATCCGCCGGCTGCGAACGGGCATTTCTTTCATCTCTACCAGCGCCCTCCTCCTCTCGCCTGAAGCGTCTCAACACGTCCAGCCGGTGCCGATCGCTTTAGGAGAGGTGTCTTATCCGTTCGAAACATTTCATTGCAATCGTGTCTCTTCTCGTCTGTGGCCTTGCGCGCGCGGGTGTGCTCGGGGATGTGCGCGGCATTGTGCACGATCCGTCCCACCGCCCGGTGCAGGGAGCGAACGTGCTGCTGCACGCCGCCGCAAGCGATTACGTCCGTTCGGCGACAACCGCAGCCGACGGCTCATTCGCCTTCGATGCCGTGCCGGCGGGCGACTACGTGGTGTCGGTGTCTTACACCGGATTTGAGGCGCCGGACCAGGCCCTCCGGGTGAACTCCGGCAGCGCCCACGTGGTTCACTTTCAATTGGAACTCGCCACGCAAAGCGAATCCGTCGAGGTGCACGAGAGCCCGGACCTGGTGGACCCGAATTCGGCGACGCCGACCACGACGATCAGCCGCAGCCAAATTGAGCAAACTCCCGGCGCGAGCCTGACGAACAGCATGAACATGATCACGGATTTCGTTCCGGGGGCGTACATGGTCCACGATCAGCTTCATGTTCGTGGCGGCCACCAGGTCACCTGGGCGCTTGATGGTGTGCCGATCCCGAATACGAATATCGCCAGCAATGTGGGTCCGCAGATCGACCCGAAGGACATCGATTATCTGGAGGTGCAGCGCGGCGGCTATGAGGCCGACTACGGCGACCGGACCTACGGCGTTTTCAACGTTGTGCCACGCACGGGCTTTGAACGCAACGGGGAATTCGAGTTGACTTCGACCTACGGCAGCTTCAACCAGAGCAACGACGAAATCAGCTATGGCGACCACACCGAACGTTTCGCCTGGTACACGGCGTTGAACGGCAATACGAGCAATTACGGCCTGTCGACGCCCGGTCCGGAGATCCTGCACGACGCGGCGA
>JAJYKC010000016.1 GCA_021788955.1 Acidobacteriota bacterium | reverse complement strand
CTGTGCGCCCGTCGCGGTGATGGCGGCGCCGATGACTCCGGTCGACGTCACCGAGGCGACCGTGAAGGCCACGTCGCTCTGGAAACTGACCTCGGGCAACGGAATCGCCACGTTTCCGGCCGGGTTGCCCTGGTTCCCGGTGAGCGAGTTCGCGCCCACGTAGTTCTGCGAGAACGCGCCGGTGCCGAACGGAGCGAGCGACTGGATGCCGGCCGCCTGCATCGTCGCGTCCTGGTTGACCGTGGATGCGATTCGAGCGCAGAGGGTGAGCAGCGAGTCGCCCGCAACGGCCGTCGTCGTGACGGTGTGCGAACCCGTGAGGTTTCCGCCGCTAAAGGTGATCGACACCTCGTCGCCGGGCTGCGGGTTCGTCGTGCCGTCGATCTTGACCAGCGGCCCCATGAGCGCGACCGCGCCGTAGCCGTTTCCGAGCAGGCGGGCTTCCTCGTCGGCCGCGAGGTTGTTGAGCACGAACTCGAGCATGCCCCAGGCCTGCGCCCATCGAAACCCGACGAAGGACCCGAGCGACCCGCCACCGATCGGCGAGTTACGCGGGAGTCCGCCGACGGCGAACTTCAGGTGCCTGCGGATGTCGCTCTTCTGCGAGAGAGAGAGGGGCACGAGTCACCGCCCCGCGGTGTAGCTCCGGCCGCAGTTGGGGCAGCTCAGGCGCTCGATGAACGGGACCGCCGCCTCGGGAACAGGGATCATCTTCGCCCCGAACTGCTTGAGCAGCTTCACGACCGACGGCAGGTTCTTGGACGACACGACCGCGCCGGCTCGGTAGGTCAGGAACGTGCCGCGCACGGACTGGGCGAAGTCCTCCTCGAGCTGCCAGTAGCTCGGCTCGACGGGAACCGGCGGAGGCGGCTTCAGCGCCTCGGCGGCGAGCGCCTCCTCGAGCGGGCGCTCGTGGCGCCACTGGCGGTCGCGCTTGCTCATCCGATTGGAGCTCCAGCGGCGACCATCGCCGCGACGACCGCGCTCCCCATGACCGCCGGGAGACCGCTCTGCATGCGGAACGTCGACGAGCCGTGCGGGAATGCGAAGTTGCCGAACGGGAGCACCGCGCCGGCGCCACCGGAGAGGGTCGTCGCCGACAGGGTGACGGTCTCGGTCGCGCCGACGCTCGTGGATTCGGCCAGCGTCGTGAAGTTCCCGACGGGGCCCGGGTGATGGATGGTCACGACGTCGGCGGCGACGGTCGCGTAGATCCCGAAGCCTCGGCACACGGCGTCCGCGTTGACCGCCGAGGCGAGCGCCTCCGCGATCTGCTCGATGGTCTCGCCGGCGCCGACGGTGACCGTGAGCGCCCTGGCGCCTCCGAAGCGCTTGAACACGGGGTTGCCGATCGTCAGCGTCACGGTGTCGGCCGCCGTCGCGGTGCCGCCCACGGTCGCCGTCGCCGTCGCGGCGGTCCGGCTCATGGACGAGTCCGCGAGGGCCGCGTTCGGGCTCTCGTAGACCACCTGCCCTCGCCCGCCCTTGGCGACGGGCAGGTAGAACGAGGGCATGAGCATCGGGTTCTGCGCGCTGTCCTGGAGGCTCCCGCTGTCCGAGCCGCCGAGCGGGATCGCGGTGCCTGGCGTGAGGGTCTGCGCCATCTGTTACCTCTTGTACTTCCTCGCCTGCTTCGCGTTGAGGTTGCGCGCCGTCCTACGCTGCTCGTCGGCGTGGACCTGGGCCTGCATCAGCCCGGGCGTCTTGTCCCAGTCGGGCAGCTTTCGATCCTTGTCGAAGGTCTGCTGCCGCGGGTTCACCCGCTCTCTCGGCAAGAAGCCCATCGGCTACTTCGTCCAGCGCCCCGACTTCGCCTTGCCGAGACCGAACGTCGACGTCGCGTCGTTCGCGTGCCGGATGGCCGAGCGCGGCGAGATCTCGCCCTTGGGGAGCAGGATCTTGCCATCGCCCGGAACCGCCTGGAGGACGAACTTGCCCTTGGCCTTCGAGCCCCCGCGCCGCGGGGTGCTGCCCTTCTTGTTCGCGCTGAAGATGCCGGCCATGTGCGACCTCCTGACTACGACGCGATCTCGGCCATGACGGCCCGCTTGTAGCGGGCCGCGCTCGCGGTGGGGATGATGTCCGGGGTCGCCGTGATGTCGGTCGGCACCGCGTAGCCGCCGATCCAGTCCCACACGATCGTGTAGAACCGCCCGAGGGCGTCGATCGGCTGGCGCAGGATGTGGACCGTCCCGTCCACCATCTCGGCCTGGATCACGTTGCTGTTGCGATTGAGGTCGCGCATGTAGTTCTCGAGGCCCGTGAACTGCCCCTCGATGAGCGCCTCTGCGCCGACGAGGATCGGCCGGCGCACCTTGACCTCCACCGTGTCGGTGTCGCCGTTCCCGGAGTGGGTCGAGGGGAGCTGGAGGTAGACCTCGGTGGTGACGATGAACTCGACGCCGAGCATCTTGAGGACGTAGCCGCTCTGCACGGTCTCGCTGTCCTCACGGCCCGCGTAGTAGACCTTGAAGTCCTGGTCGGCGAGCAACTGCCGCTGCGCCGTCGGGTCCAGCATCATCCGGTAGAGGCCGTTCGCGAACGGCGGAACGCCGTTGTTCTCGAGCTCGGCCTTCATGTCCAGGATCATCTGGAGGTTGAAGGTGTTGCTGGCGACGAGCGCCGCCGTGGTCGCGGCGCCGCCCGAGCGGATGATGGTCGGCGCGTCCGAGGCCACGATCGCGTCCCCGTGGACGGGCGCGCTGGCGACCGCGGTGTAGGTGAGCGAGCCGGAGATCCCGCCCGGGGCCGTGCTGATGTTCGTGACGTCGGCCGTCGCGGCGGTGACGTTGAGCGTGTTCGACTGCGTGCCGCTCTCGATGGCCGTCACCGGGTTCGTCGCCGACACCGGCGTGATCACGCCGTTGACGATCGTGTTCTGGAAGCCCCGAATGTCGTCGACGTAGCAGACGGTCGTGGTCGGAGCCGCGGTGTCGTCGCCGCGCACGCGGGTGTTGCCTGAGATGTAGGCGTCGAAGATGGCGGCCCGTGCGAGGCGGTCGCGCGTGGTCGCCGCGTCGACGCCGCTGTTGCGGGCGCCCGCGAGCAACTGATCGTAGATGCCGACCTGCTGCTGCACGTTGTCGATCTCGGCCGCCATGCGGTTGTAGTCGTACATCGTGATCGTGTACTGCTCGATCGAGTACGACGCGGCGGTGAGGCCGGAGTCGATGTTCATCGCCGTCTGCGGCGCGCTGGGCGTGGTCGTCGACGTGATGCGGCCCTTGCGGGTCAGCGTCAGGGTCGAGCCGATGCCGGCGGGAATCTCCTCGGGGGTCGCGAGCGACCGCCATGCGAGGACGGTGTCGAGCCCTTCCTTCGCGTTGCGCGCGAGGAAGTTGATCATCTCGGCTGCTGCGAGGGCTGCGGGGAACGCTGCGACGCCGTCGGCCATCTTGGGAACTCCGAAGCAAGTCAGCTCGGGTCGTTCCCGTGGCCTACAGACTGCACGCTACCGCCGGGGTGGCGGCTACGTCAAGGGGTCTTGGTTCTGCGGTCCAACCAGGATCGTTTCCTTCTTCACGACGCGGATGATCTTCCCGTTCTGCGTCACGATCATGATCTCCGAATCTTCCTTCACCGAGAGAATCCCCACCACGTTGCCGGTGCGCGTGGTGGTCTTCATGTTGATCACGCCCTTGCCGCCGCGCGCCGTCAGCCGGTAGTCTTCGAGCGGCGTGCGCTTGCCGTAGCCGTTCTCGGCGATGGAGAGAATCAGCCCCTCTTTTTCGACCACCACCATTCCCACCAGGTAATCGCCTTCCGCCAGATCCATCGCCCGCACGCCCCGCGCCTGCCGGCCCATCGGCCGCACCTGGCTCTCGGCGAAGCGGATCGCCTGGCCCTCGTGCGAGCCCAGGAAGATGTAATTATCGCCGTGCGTGATCTTCGCCGAAATCAGCTCGTCGCCGTCGTCCAGCGTCACCGCGATGATCCCGCGCGACATGGGGTTGTCGAACTCCGTCAGCTCCGATTTCTTGATCACCCCGTGCTTGGTCGCCATCACGATGAACTGGTCTGGTACGAAATCCTTCACCGAAAGAAATGCTTTAGCCGTCTCATCGGATTGCAGGTTGATGAGGTTCGAGATGTGCTTGCCCTTCCCGGTGGTCGTGGCGTCCGGAATCTCATACGCCTTCAGCCAGTACACCCGCCCGCGATTGGTGAAGATCAGCAGGTAGCTGTGAGTCGAAGCCACGATCAGGTGCTCGACGAAATCCTCCGCGCGCGTGCCCATCCCGATGCGGCCCTTGCCGCCGCGCGTCTGCCGGCGATACGTGTCCACCGCCGTGCGCTTCAGGTACCCGCCACCGGTCACCGTGATGGCCACGTCCTCCACCGCCACCAGGTCTTCCAGCTTGATCTCGCCGGTGTCCTCGACAATCTCCGTCCGCCGCTCGTCGCCGTAATCCTTCTGGATTTCCTTCAGCTCCTTGATGATCACGTCGCGCAACACCTTGTCCGAGCCGAGAATCTCCACGTATTCGGCGATGCGCCGCTGGATATCGCCGAGCTCGTCCAGGATCTTCTGCTGCTCCATCCCGGTCAGACGCTGCAATTGCAGCTCGATGATCGCCTGCGCCTGCTTTTCCGTGAACGCAAACCGCGCGACCAGCGAGTCCCGCGCCTCCCGGGGCGCCTTCGCCGCGCGGATCAGCCGGATCACTTCGTCCAGATTTTGCAGCGCTTTCTGGAAGCCAAGCAGAATGTGCTCCCGCTCCCGCGCCTTGCGCAGCTCGAATTCCGTGCGCCGCCGGACCACTTCCACCCGGTGGTCGATGAAAAACTTGATGCAGTCGACCAGCCCCAGCTCGCGCGGCTGCCCGTTGACGATCGACAGCATGATGATCCCGAAGCCCACTTGAAGCTGCGTGTGCTTGTAGAGGTTGTTGAGCACCACCTCCGCCTGCTCGCCGCGCTTCAGCTCGAAGACAATCCGCACGTCCCGCGCGCTCTCGTCCCGGATATCGCCGATACCCTCGATCTTCTTGTCGTTCACCAGCGCCGAGCACTGCTCGATCAGCTTCGAGCGGTTCACCTGGTACGGAATCTCGGTGACCACGATCTGTTCTTTGTCTTTCCCGGTGCGCTCGATGGCCGCCCGCGCGCGGATCTTGAGCTGCCCGCGCCCCCTGGCATACGCTTCCAGAATCCCCGAGCGCCCCAGAATCAGCCCGCCCGTCGGAAAATCCGGCCCCGGCACCATCTCCAGGATCTTCACCAGCGGCGCGTTGGGGTGCTGGATCAGGTGGATCGTGGCATTGATAATCTCGGTCAGGTTGTGCGGCGGAATATTGGTGGCCATCCCCACCGCGATGCCCGCCGAGCCGTTCACCAGCAGGTTCGGCACCCGCGTGGGCAGCACCTCCGGCTCGACTTCGCTCTCGTCGTAATTCGGCCGGAAATCGACGGTCTCTTTGTCGATGTCCTCCAGTAGCGCGGTGCCGATGCGCGACAGCCGCGCCTCGGTGTACCGCATGGCCGCCGGCGGGTCGCCGTCGAGCGACCCGAAATTGCCCTGCCCCTCCACCAGCGGATAGCGCATCGTGAACGGCTGCGCCATCCTCACCAAAGCGTCGTAAATGGGCGAGTCGCCGTGGGGGTGGTACTTACCCATAACCTCGCCCACCACCTTGGCGCACTTCTTCGTCGGCCGCGTGGGCGTCAGGCCCATTTCGTTCATACCGTACAGGATGCGCCGGTGCACGGGCTTCAACCCGTCGCGGATGTCCGGCAGCGCGCGCCCCACAATCACGCTCATGGCGTAATCGAGATACGAACGCCGCATCTCGTCTTCGATATTGATGGGCACCAGGTTGCGGTTGCCGCCGTCTCCGGCCCCGGAGGGCGGCACAACCGGACCTTGCGGTGGAATTTGCTCGTCTGCCATAAAAAGAAGCTCTCAGCTATCAGCCATCGGCTATCGGCCGATGGCTTCCAGGATGGGTGCTATCTCTTCTATTTTATCAGGAAGTCCCCGCGCCGCATCGGCGGCACGCCGCTGAAACCGAATGCGAAGCTGATGGCTGAAAGCCGATAGCTGACAGCTAATAACCAATCCCTCATACTAGAGAGCGTGCTCGTCCTCGCCTCGCAATCCCCCCGCCGCGCCGAGATCCTCCGCAACGCCGGAATCCCGTTCACCGTCCGCTCCGCCGCGGTAGATGAAACGGTGCTCTACGCTGAGAGGCCCGAAGATTACGTCCGCCGCCTGGCCGAGATGAAGGCGCTGGCCATCGACCCGGCGCCCGGCGAAATCATCCTTGGCGCGGACACCACCGTGGTGATCGACGGCCAAATGCTGGGCAAGCCCGCCGGCGCCGCCGATGCCCGCCGCATGCTGGCCCGCCTCTCCGACCGCCGCCACGAAGTCCTGACCGGCATCGCCCTCCGCCGCGGCCGGGATGTGGTCCTCGACTGGGCCGTCACCGCTGTCTGGTTCCTGCCGCTGAGCGCGCGTGATATCGACGACTACGTGGCCAGCGGCGAGCCCATGGACAAAGCCGGCGCCTATGCCATCCAGGGCCTTGCTTCCAAGTTCATCCAAAAAGTCGAGGGCTGCTACTTCAACGTGGTCGGCTTGCCCATCGCCCTGGTCTGGCAATACTTGAAAGCCTTCGGTTAACCCGCGCGATCACTGAGCGTGGGAAACCATCCAGATCTTGCCGGTCCCCGGGGTGATCGTTGCGGGGAAGAAAACTCCAAAGTCCGCAATAAACATATCGGGCCCCCGAAACTTCACGTCGATGGGTTTGTTCATGCCGTCCGGTGCGAACACTGTCGCCGTATCGTTGGAGGTGTGCGTAATGAAAACGTTCTCCGTGCCTGTGCTGTGGTCAATTCGCGCCACCGCGTACCCTATGAGCGAAGTTGCGCCGGTGACCGGCGGAAGCGATCCGGTCTGCGCGATGAAAATGTCGCCCACATAGCCGAATTCCGCAGTGCGCGAAAAATCGAACATGTTCGACGAAGAGTGGTTGGTCAGCTCGGCGAATGCGGACTGGACCGTCAAGCTGCTTCGAAAACTATCCGACAAGGCAAACTGCGGGCACATCCCGTAAGGGGGACTCGACGGGCAGAACATTGCATTGGTTACCGGCAGGGGATTGCGCGTTACCGGATCGTGGAAATAATCCGGCCAGCCAAAGAACTGCACACCCTGTCCGAGGTGGATCACGAACATATCGTCCCAGTCGTTGACAATCGGCCGCGACCCGCGCTCATCCGCTCCGTTGTTGCTGACAAATAGGTCGTTGGGGTTGAACGGATCGATCCCCAGGCCGTAGTCGTTGCGGAATCCCCAGCCCTCCAGCCGCAACGTCGCTACTGCGTCACTTGCGTGAGGATCGAAAGAATAAACCGAGCCGCCGCCCAGTATAATCACGCCATTCCCCGGTTTCTCCGGCGTCACTCCGGGCACCACCGAGCCCGCCGGGACGGTCCCGCTCCCAAATGCCATGAAGGGTTCGGTAATTTTTGTGGCCGATGGGTCCAGGGCAAAAGGCTTGGCGTTTGCAGCCGGCGGAGCCGTTTGATATCCGGTGCCGCTCAATTCGATATCTACCGGCGGAAAATCGTGGAACGTCGGATAAGTGACGGCCCACCCGTTATCCGGTCCCACCACGCTGGCGTTAGTCGGCAGGCCGGTCGTGAGATAAGCGCGGCCATTCCCAAATACGATCGACGATCCTGGATGATCGCCGAAAAAAGGCAAACCGCTCAGCACGGTTTGAAACGTGCCCACCGGATCCTGTGGCAGGAATTTCGATATCGCGCCCACCGGCACGCCCCCCGATGTCGCCGTCTCCCGGTGCACCAGCCAGATCCAGCCTTCGGCGTAGGTAATCCCCGTGACCGGCGACACCAATACGCCGTTCGGAAGCATGGCGTCGGTCAGCACCGTAATGACGTTCCCCCTGTTGTCGATCTTCTTCACTGCCGGCGGCGTGGCGATTCCCGCTTCCGTCACCCAGATCGAGTCGCCCACCAAAGTGATGGCAGTCGGAAAATTCAGACCGGTGGCCACCGCGGTCATGGTGTACCCCGGAGGAACGGTCACGTTAGAAGGCGAAGCGGCCTCGGCCTCGAACGACGTGAGAGCGACCGCGCACAGGACCAACAACACTGGCTGTACTTTCATGCAATCCACCTCTCTATGAGAGCAGCGCCCGCGGCTTCCGGGGACGCCGTCCATGCCGCTTATGATTGCGCCATAACAACAGTGTTGTCTGTGACGGAATGGACGCCGGCGGGTGCGGTTCAGCGCCGGCGATGTCTACAAGGTGCGGACGTTTACAACCGGCGTCCCCGCGAACCCGCGGAGCCGATTACATCGTTAGGAGCTCGCTTCCCGGAACCGCGGCTCGTCTGCCGATGGCCCGTACATCCCCGGAATCGCCACATCGTTCAACCGCAAAAAAACCCCGAGCTGCGCGCGATGGTGAATCATGTGGTTCATCACCACGCTGCGCACCACCGCCGACCGCGGCATCGACATGATGGCATTCCCGCCGAACTTGAGCGTCCAGGTCTTGCCCCACTGTTCGTCCGTGGCGGCGGCGATCTTCGCGCGCGCGTCCTTGACGCTCTTGTCGAAGATGGCCAGCAACTCCGCGCGGTGGCCTGCGATGGTTGGCGTGTAATCCGGCGGAATATCGAGCACCTCGCTCTCCAGTGCCATCGCTGCCCATGAGGGCAGTTCCGCGACGTGCGTGGCCAGCCGCCCCAGAGTCATGGATTTCGGATGCGGCTGATAATCGAATTTCCCGTCCGGACACCGCTCCAGCAGCTTGCGGGTGTTCTTCATTTCCTCGTCGAATTCCGGCAACAACATCTCGCTGATGGGCATAGATTCCTCCTGGAGAAAGTGTACCCGGTCTGCGGAAATATGGGGTGCTGAAAACGTGAGGACGACCCTCGAAATTCCGGATCCGCTCCTCCGCCGCGCCAAGGACCGCGCCAGGAAGCGGGGAATTCCGCTCCGCCAGTTCGTTGCGGAAGCGGTGGAAGAGAAGCCCCGCGAACCCGAGCCGCCGAAACCCAAGCCCGAAGGCAAGCTTCCGAGCTGGTTCGGCAAGCTGGCACATCTGAAGGAAGATCTCGCTGAGGTAGATCGGGAGTTCGAGCAGATCGAACCCGAAGATCGCCCACTTCGACCGCATCGCCGGCCTCCAGCGCCTCGCCTGGTAAACTCTTTTCCCTCCCCTGCCGGAATTACGCTACAATAGTCTTAGAGCGTCGATCTAGCGAAGTGGGCGAAAGCCCACTTTTTTGTTGGATTTCACACTCTGGCAACGATGCGGCAGGAAGTGGCGTCCAAAATCGAAGAGATCGCGCGGCGCGTGACGGAGTCGGAAGGCATGGAAGTTGTTGAAGTGGAGGTCAAGGGCGGCGGCGGCGCTCGCCTCGTGCGCATCTCCATCGATAAGCCCGAAGGCGTCTCCCACGCCGATTGCGAGCTCGTGTCCCAGCAGGTGGGCACCATTCTCGACGTCGAAGACGTGGTGCCGGGCGGCCGCTATACGCTCGAAGTGAGCTCCCCCGGAATCGAGCGGAAGCTCGTCAAGCCCGGGGACTACCAACGCTTTGTGGGCAAGCGCGCCAAAATCAACCTGCGCCGGCCGGTGGATGGACGCATGCACTGGGAAGGTACGCTGGCCGGCTTTGATGACGGCAATATCGCGCTCGAAACCGGGCCGGGAAAGACCATCCATTTCCCTTTTGAGCAGGTCCAGAAGGCCAACCTGAAGTTCGAGTGGTAATCCCGCCGGAGAGAGAGAAACAGCCGAAAAGTCTATAGGAATTCATGAGGGCACCTTGGAAACGATTTTTCAGTCCATCGAGATTTTGAGCAAGGAAAAAGGCATCGACCCGCAGATCGTATTCGACGCCGTCAAGGACGCCATGCTGGTCGCCGCCCGCAAACACTACCGCACCAACGAAGACTACATCGCCGATATGGACCCCAAAACCGGCGCGATCCAACTCTTCGCCGTAAAGAAGGCCGTGGAGGCGGTCGAAGACCCGGTGCACGAAATGACCCTCGCCGAGGCGCGCCGCATCAATCCCGAAGCCGAGGTCGGCGTCGAAATCCGCATCCCCAAAAATACCGAGGCGCTCGGCCGCATCTCCGCCCAGACCGCCAAGCAGGTCATCTTTCAGAAGGTCCGCGAAGCTGAGCGGGAAACCGTTTTCAACGAATACTCCGGCCGTACCGGCGAACTGGTGAATTGCACCATCAAACGCGTCGAAGGCCCGGACTATATCCTCGACCTCGGCAAGACCGAAGCCCGGTTGTCCAAGAAAGAGCAATCGCGTCTCGAAAGCTACAGCGCCGGCGACCGCGTCCGCTGCGTCATAAAGCTGGTCGACAAGTCCAGCAAAGGTCCCGGCGTGTTGGTCTCGCGCGCCGCGCCCGAGCTGGTCATGCGCCTGTTCGAGCAGGAAGTCCCCGAAATTTACGACAGCACCGTCATCATCAAGGGCTGCGCCCGCGAAGCCGGCGAGCGCACCAAGATTGCCGTGCAGAGCCGCGACCGCGATGTCGATAGCGTCGGCGCCTGCGTCGGCATGAAGGGCATGCGCGTGCAGTCCATCATCCGCGAACTGCGCGGCGAGAAGATCGATATCATCGAGTTCTCCGACGATCCGGTGGCCTTTGCCACCCACGCCCTCAGCCCCGCCAAGGTCAGCCGCATCAGCATCCTCGATCCGCTCGAAAAGCACATGGAGGTGATCGTCGACGATTCGCAGCTCTCGCTTGCCATCGGCAAGAAGGGCCAGAACGTGCGCCTCGCCGCCAAGCTGCTCGGCTGGAAAATCGACATCAAGAGCGAAGAGGAAAAGCGCCAGGAGGTCGAATCCCAGATGGCCGCGCTGGTGGCGCCGGGCGCCCCCGTATCCGTCCTGATCGATTACGGCCTCGGCGAAAACATCGCGCAGAAGCTGGTCGAAGCCGGCATCGGCACCATCGAAAAGCTCGGCGGCATGACCCCCGAGCAGCTCCAGGAAATCGGCATCAGCGAGAGCGCCCTCGAAAAAATCCAGGAGACCGTGAACGCTTATTACAGCCAGTTCGAAGAGGGCCAGGGTGTGGAGAATCCCGAGCAGGCCCTCCCCGAGCCCCAGCCGGTTGCGCCGGACCTGAGTGCCTCCGCCGCCGATGCCGCCGAAGTCCAGGGCACCGATACCGGTTCGCTCGATACCGAGCCCGGTCCCGCGCCGCCGCCCGAGTGCATCACCGAAACCAATTATCCGCCGGGCACGCTCTACGATCCCGAAAGCCCCGAAGAGAAATTCGAGCCCGGCAGCGAGCTGGCCGAAGAGGCCCAGCCCGCGGAAGAACTGCCGGAAACGGCGGGGCAGTCTGTTACCATAGAGGATGCGGGTTCCCCCACTCAAAATCAGTCCGAGGGCGCTGGTGAAGAGAAGCCCGGCGCTCCAGGGCGCGGCGAATAGGAGCGTCTCCGCGAAGTAGCAGCGTTTGCTTTATCTATGAAGAAGATCCGAATCAACGAGCTGGCCAGGGAGTTGGAAGTCAAGTCGAAGGAAATTCTGGAACGGCTCGCCGAGCTGGGCGTCACCGAGATTGGCGGCAAAAAGCCCAGCCATTCCAGCTCCATCGACGAAGACGTCGCCATCGAACTTCGCCGCATGTACGGCAAGGAAGCGCCGGAGCCGGTCGTGGAGGAAGCCCCCGCCGAAGGGCCCGAAGGGCGCCCCGCTCCGCCGCAAGCGCCCAAGCCGGCCGAGCCGCGCGCCGTGCAGGCAGAGGAAGCCGCACACGCTCCGGCGGCAGCCGAGAAGCCACCCGCGGGGCGCCCTCTGGGCCCTGCCGCGCCGCAGTTCGAAGAGATGCCCACCGCCGCGGACCACATCGAGGAAACCGTCGTCCATGCCGGTCCGCCCGTCCGGCCGCCTCTGGCCGGCCGTCCCGTTCATCCGCCCGTTGGCTCACTGCCCGTGGCCCGTACCGTGACACCGCCTCCGCCTCTTCAGCCGCTTCCGCCGCCTCCCGAATTGGCCGCCGCGCCTCCGCCCCAGGCTGCTCCCAGCCGCCCCGCCGCGCCCACGGCCAAACCGCTGCCGGTGGCCTCCACCGGCCCTAAGCCGGGCCAGATTCTCTCCGGACCGCGCCAGCCGTTTCCGTCTTCGGCCGGCGGCGAAGGGCCGCGTCCACGCACACCGATGATGCCCACCCCTCCTCCTCCACGCACCGCTCCGCCTCCGCGCCGTCCGGCGGACCAGCCTCCGTCCGGCGGACCCGCTCCCGGCGCTCCCCGGCCGCTGGCCGGCCAGCCCGCCGCGCGTCCCGTGGTGCCTCCCAATCCGGCGTTGGCCGCCCGCCTGGCCCAGCCGCGCTCCGGCGCCGTCATGCCCGGCCAGCCGATGCCCGGCGCTCCTCGCCCCGGCCTCCCCAGGCCGCCCAGTTACCCCGTTCCCGGCCAGCCGATTTATCGCGGGCCCATCCGTCCCGGGCAGCCGCTGGTTGCCAAACAAGGAATTCGCCCCTCACTGCCCGGCTCGCGGCCCGGCGGTCCCCGCCCGCAGCATCCCAC
>JAJYKC010000015.1 GCA_021788955.1 Acidobacteriota bacterium | reverse complement strand
ACCGGCGTCGTCTTGCTGCGCTCGGGCCCGCCGGTTGGATGGCCCTGGAACACCGGAATCGCGTTCATCGGGTCGATTTTCATATCGGGGAAGACTTCGAAGCCGCCGCGGTTAATGACGAGGCCGCCGCGCTCGCCGTTGAACTCGAGTCCGTAGCCGACACGCCGGCCGGCACTTGCTTCGCGGTAGGAGTAATGCACCGTGAAGCCCGGATATTCGAAGATGGCGTCCTGCGTGTCCGGCGTCTCGCAGATATCCTGCAGCGCGAAGCGGCCCCCGACGGAAGAAACCGAGGTCGGGCCTTTCACTTGCATGACCCAATGGATGATGTCGAGCTCATGCGCGCCGAGATTGGTCATCTGCCCGCCCGAATAATCCCAGAACCAGCGGAAATGGTACAGGCTGCGCAGCTTGTTGTAAGCCCGCAGCGGCGCCGGGCCGAGCCACATGTTGTAGTCGAGGTCCGGAGGCGGGTCCGAGTCGAGCGGCGTGCCGAAGCCCGGCATGACGTTGCGCTGCGAGCCCGAGTGCGCGTACATGATCTTGCCGAGATAGCCGGCTTCGAGGAGTTCCTTCGCCTTCTGATAGTGCTTGCCCGAGCGCTGCTGCGTTCCCGCCTGCACCACGCGGTTGTACTTGCGCGCCGCCTGCACCATCCAGCGGCCTTCACGCACGAACAGCGTGAGCGGCTTTTCCACGTAGACGTCCTTCCCGGCCGCGCAGGAAAGAATCGTGAGCGGGGCGTGCCAGTGGTCCGGCGTGCCGATCACGATCGCCTGCAGATCCTTGTTGTCCAGCATCTCGCGGAAATCCTTGTAGCCCTTGGCCTGCGGCCCGCACGCCTTCAGGCCCTCTTCGAGCCTTGGCTGGTAGACGTCGCACATCGCCGCCATGTCGCAGTCCTTCTGATGGCTGAAATCGAAGACGTGCTCATGGCCGATCAGGCCGTAGCCAATGAAGCCGACCTGCACGCGATCGTTGGCGCCCAGAATGCGCTTGTAGGACGAAGCGGCGAGCGCCGTGAGCGGCAGAGCGCTGCGCCGCGTGATGCCACCCGAGGCGGCGGGAGTCGAATTCGTGTTCTGTGGGTTCATCGTGCGCACCATCCTCCATCGATCAAAATGTCCGTGCCGGTGATGAAGCCGGCGTCTTCCGAGCACAGGTACCGGGCCAATTCACCGATCTCCTTCACTTGCCCCCAGCGGCCCACGGGAATGCTCGCAAGAAACTGCGCGTTGGCTTCGGGGTTGTTAATCAGCGGAAGGTTCATGTCGGTGGCGAACGGGCCGGGGCTGATGCCGTTCACCGTGATGCCTTCCGTAGCCAGTTCGAGCGCCAGCGCGCGCGTGAGGCCGAGCAGCGCGGTTTTGCTGGATGAATACGCCGCGCGGCCGGGCAGCGAAACATGCGCCATGATCGAAGTCATGTTCAGAATGCGCCCGTAGCCGGTGCCACGCATTCCCGGCACGAACGCCCGGCAGAGCAGAAACACACTGGTCAGGTTCGTATCCATCACGCTCTGCCATTCGGCCAGGGTGAACTCGGTAAGGTTCTTGCGGATGTTGATGCCCGCGTTGTTGATGAGGATCTGCACGGGGCCGCTCCGGGAGGGAACCTCGCCGGCCAGGCGCGCCACTTCGTCTTCCTTCGTCACGTCGGCGCGATACACATCGGCCGCGCCGCCGGAAGCGGCGAGTTCTTCACGGACTTTCTCGAGCAATGCCTCGTCGCGCGACACCAGTGCCACGCGGCAGCCTGCTTGGGCGAGCGCAAAGGCCATGGCCTTGCCAAGCCCCTTGCTCGCACCGGTAATGAGGGCAACTTTGCCGGACAATTCTTGATTGGACATGCGGATTCCACGTGATTATATTCTTCTGGCGCGCGAAATGGGCGGCGCGGCGCGGACACGCCGACTGTATCCTCAGTTCATGGGCACCCGCTTCTTCAGAAACTCGCGCACAACAGACCGCTGCCCACGCCCCGGGAATCGAGCGTCTCGAGGGAGCAACCAGCGGGCAGCGGCTTGTGCGCTCTACGGCCTGACACTCTGCTCCGCGCTGCTGTTCGCCGCCGGCCCGCTTCGCGCGCAACTCAGTCATCTCGGCGAACCGCTTCAGCTAACGTTTGCGGGTCAGAACGCCGAAGCGTACTGGTCGCCCGACGGCAAACGGCTCATTTTCCAATCCACCCGCGACGGCGCCGAATGCGACCAAATCTACATCATGGACGCCGACGGCTCGCACGTGCATCGCGTTTCGAGCGGCCGCGGACGCACGACGTGCGGCTACTTCCTTCCCGACAATCACCACATTCTTTATGCCTCGACGGAGTCCGAAGGCGACGCCTGCCCGCCGCCGGCGGACCGCAGCAAGGGCTACGTTTGGGCTGTCTATCCGAGCTATGACATCTACGTCGCCAATGACGACGGTTCGGACGCCCACCGCATCACGACGACGCCCGGCTACGACGCCGAAGCCACGGTGAACTTCGCGACAGGCCGCATCGTCTATACCTCCATGGCGAGCCACGATCTCGAGTTGTGGACCATGGCTGCCGATGGCTCGGGCAAGCACCGCCTTACCCACTCGCTTGGCTATGACGGCGGCGCGGTGTACAGCCGCGATGCGAAACATATCGTCTGGCGCGCGAATCATCCCAAGACAGCGGCCGACACCAAGCAGTACAAGGACCTCCTTGCGCAAGGCCTCACCACGCCGATGAAGATGGAGCTATTCGTGGCCGACTCCGACGGCGCCCACGCCCGGCAGATCACTCACTTCGGCTGCGCCAGCTTCGCGCCCACGTTTACACCAGACGGTAAGAAGATTCTGTTCGCCTCCAACAAGCACCACTGCGACAGCTCTGACTTCGAGTTGTATCTGATCAACCTCGACGGCACGGGGCTCGAACAGGTCACCTCCTACGGCGGCTTCACGTCGTTTCCCGAGTTTTCCCCCGACGGCAAGACGCTGGTGTTCGCCTCGAATCTCCATGCCCGCAGCCACTACGAGTTCAACATCTTCACCGCGAGCTGGAGACATTGACCGCTCGGCTGCTTGTTTCGCTCGGCGCGCTTTCGCTGCTTGCGGCTTCTGCGCAGACGCTGCCCACCACCGAATTTGAAAGCCTCGCTGGTTCGAAACTCACGCTGCCCGCCGCAGGGGGACACGCGGCGCTGTTTATCGTCGGCTTCAGCCATGCCTCGTCGAAGCCGACTTCCGCCTGGGACAAGGAACTCGACAAAGGCTGCGCGGAAACCGGCACGATCTGTTACACCGTCGCCGTCTTGCAGGATGTCCCGCGCTTCGTCCGCGGCATGGTCGTCTCGGGCATCCGCTCCGGCATCCCGAAAGACAAGCGCGCGACGTTCCTCGTCCTGCAGCACGACGAAGACGTCTGGAAGAAGCTCTGCGGGTTCTCGGACGCCGGCGGGGCGTACCTGCTGCTTGTTTCACGCGACGGGCGGATCGTCTGGAAATGGGCGGGTCCGCCGGAGGCCGCTTCGCTCGCGGCCGCGCGCGAACGTCTCCGCGAGGCCGCGAAGAACTGACTCGCTGAAGCGGTGATATTCTAGGTCCACCCGGATCGAGGGTTTCTCTCGAGAGGGTTCCGAGGTGCGCACTTGAACCGCTTCCGAAACTTGAGCGCCGTCGCGGCGCTGCTGCTGACTCCACTCTGCCTGCCGGCCCAGACGGGCAACCACGCCGATCGTCTGGAATGGTTCCGCGACCAGGGCTTCGGGCTGTTCATCCATTGGGGCGTAGACAGCCAGCTTGGCTCTGTTATAAGCCACTCGCTGGCCGGAGCGTCGGAGGATTACGTCAACCGCTTCTACACGGAACTGCCGAAGACGTTCAACCCGCATAAATTCAACCCGCAGGACTGGGCCGTGCTCGCCAAACTCGCCGGCGTCCGCTACGTGGTGTTCACCACCAAGCACCACTCCGGCTTCTGCATGTTCCGCACCGCCACAACGGATTTCAGCATTTTCCACACGCCCTACCAGCACGACATCGCCCAAGAGATTTACACCGCGTTCCGCGAACAGGGCATTGCGCCCGGCGTCTACTTTTCGCCGGACGATTTTCATTTCCTCCACGAACACCACATCACCATCCAACGCAACGTGCCGGAAGTGTCGCCCGAGCACAACTCCGAGCTTTTGAAATACGACCAGGCGCAGGTTCGGGAGCTTCTTACGCAGTACGGTCCGATGTCGGTGATCTTCTTCGACGGGCCCGCCGGCGGGCTGCGCGAACTGGCCTGGAAACTGCAGCCGGAGATCGTCGTTACGCGCGGCGCGCTCGAAACGCCTGAGCAGTACGTTCCAGGCGTCCCGCTCGAAGGCGCCTGGGAGTCCAACCTCACCATGGGCACGCAGTGGCAGTACAAGCCGACGAACGAGCATTACAAGTCCGGCACCACGCTCATCGACACGCTGATCGAAACACGGGCCAAGGGTGGCAATCTGCTTTTGAACATCGGCCCGAAGCCCGACGGCGAAATTCCGATTGAGCAGGAGGCGCGGCTGCGCGAGATCGGCCTATGGATGTTCGTCAACAGCGAGGCGATCTACTCGGTGCGCCCGTGGGTGATCACGAACGAAGGCGAAATCTGGTTCACGCGGAAAAAGAACACGAACACCGTCTACGCGCTGGTCGCTTCGAAAGAGCCCTGGAAATGGGGCGAGTGGAAGGACATCACGCTGCACTCGGTGAAGGCCACGCCGCAGACGGAGGTGAGCGTGCTCGGCCAGAACGACAAGGTGCTCGAATACCGGCCCGACGTCGTGCCCAAGACGACGTGGCATCAGGAAAGCGACGGGCTGCACATCCGCGCCATGCGCACGCAGCGGCTTTACAACAACCGCCAGTGGCCGAACCCCGTAGTGCTGCGCATCACCAACGCCGAGCCGGCGATGGAGCCGCCGAAAGTTTCCACCGGCGGTGCGAAGTGGGATGCGGCGGCGAAGACCGTCACGCTTTCGGCGGACCTCGCCGAGCTCGGCAAAGCGTCCTCCGTGCAGGTTGGCTTCGAGTGGCAGCACATCCGCGGCCTCGACGTGAACGAGCGCGGCGGCGCGTGGACGGCGACGCCACTCAAGACGATGTCGTCGCCCGGTACGTTTTCCGTCACCGTGCCTGACTGGCAACCCGGCGAGGCGTATGTGTACCGCGCCGTCGTGGTGCATCCGCTGATCAAGATCTACGGCAAGGACGTCGCGCTCTCGGCCAAATAGGGAATAAGCCGCGGAGGGCGCACGTCTGGATACAGCAGCCAGGCGCGGCGCTTGGGGTAATACGCAAGCAGCGCTTTGTTCGCCTCTGTGCCTAAATCCCGCGCCCAAACGATGGGCGCCGCGTCGATATCGGCTGCGTTGTGAACCCACTCGTGGAAGCGGTGACCGGCGGTGTAGCGAACGAAGACAAGCTGGTCGCCAGGCGCGGCTTCAAGCTGCGCCTCGACCGCCTGACGCCCCAGCGGATCTTGATCTTCGATGGAGTCCCACGTCTCGTAGCGAATGAGTCCGGCGAAGGCCGGCCGCTCGAACAAGTGAATGCCAAACCAGAAGGTGAAATGCGCGGCCGCGAGAAAGAGCAGCATCCGAGCCGCCGGCGCGCCGGAGTCGAATCCACGCAGACGTACCTGAGAGAGACGTTCGAGAGAAGCTACGCTCACGAAGACGAACACGGGCGCGAGCGCGGCGATGTAGTGCGTGTAAAAGTACGGATAAAAATTCGTGCCGAGTGCGAAGAGCAGAATCGACAACGCCGCGGCCGCGTTCAAAGGACGGCGCAGAGTGAACAGAAACAACGGCAGCGCCAGATATAGCGGCGCGAGGAAGAAGAACCGGTAGAACCGCACGCGCTCCGCCAGGCGCGAAAGATAGCGCGAAAAAGTATCCGGCAGAGGGCCGTGCACCGCCGCCTGCGTGTCGTAATCAAGCTGCTGTTCCGATGTCCGCGCGCGGTGCGGCTTCGGCATCGGCTGGAAGGTCAGGGACGCGGGGACTCCGTATTGAGCCTGGCTGAGCTGATATGGCAGCGTGATCCAGGAGCCGGTGACCGCCTTGTTGTGCGAGGCCACCAGAAGCAGCGCGGGCGCCAACGCCAGCGAAGTGTACCGCAGCGAGCGCACCGACGCCCGATTCCACGGCGCCAGCACGATGCCTGCGACTATGAGCAGAAAAATCGACTCGTAGGGCCGCGTGAGCACGTGCAACCCCAAACCCGCGCCAAGCAGCAATGCGTTCCTCCGGCTTGGACCCCGACGCAGCCGCGCCGCCGCGCCGAACACGAGGCAGCCCGCAAATGCCGCCACGCTGCCACCCCAGTAGCTGTTCATCCACTGGCTCAGCGGACCGAACTCGAACACGGCCAGAAGCCCGCCGGCGAGCGCCCACAGCGGCGTGGTCCACGCCCGAAGCATCCAGAAACAAGCGGCGCAGAGCGCGGCTTCCGAAAGCGCCACGCCCGCCCAGGGAAGTCCGGTGAGCATCCAGCCGAGCGCGATCCAAAGTCCGGGCCCGATGGGAAAGATCGAACTGTAGGTGGGTTGCTGCAGCGCGAAATATGTTTCGAAAAACTGCGGCAATGTGTGCGGCGGGTTGGCCAGCCGGAAGTGGCGCAGCGTGTCGGCGACGAGCAGGTAGCTGAAATCGTCGGAAACCTCCGGCCGCGGAATCGGGTGATGGGCGATCAGCATCAGCCGAAGCGCTACCGGCAACGCCGCCAGCGCGGCCATCGCGGCCACGGGCCTTTCCGCGAGCGGGCGTCCGATGCGCTCGACAAACGGCCCCATCGCGAAAGCCATCCCGGCCACCAGCACGGCAAAGGCGAGCAGAACGAAATCCTGCGCGCCGAAGCCGAGAGGGTTCAGTAGGGGGAGGAAGCTATGAAACCAGTCGAGCAGGAACATCGCCGCGCGGTCAGCGCTTGTAGCCGATCGCGCGCAGGAAGCCGTGGCGCTTCTGCGCGTCCTCCGGCGTCTCCACGCCCAGCGGCGGTTCGCCGTCCACCACGCCCAGCACGCCGCGCCCCTGCTTGGTTTCGGCCACAATCACTTCCACCGGATTGGCCGTCGCGCAAAAAATCGTGCACACCTCGGGCGTCGCGAGCAGCGCGTTTTTGACGTTCACCGGAAACCCGTTGCGCAGCGCCACCACGAAGACATGGCCCGCGCCGATCGCCTTCGCATTTGCGATCGCCGCCTCGCGCAGTTCCGCGTCATTGCCGTCGGCGCGGATCAGGCGCGGCCCGGAGGCCTCATTGAAGGCGATGCCGAACTTCATGCCGGGATTCGCGTTCACGATCGCTTCGTAGACGTCTTCGACGGTTTTGATGAAATGGCTCTGGCCCACGATCAGGTTCGAGTCCTTGGGAATCGTGAGTGGGACGGCGTGGAGTTCCATGTGTGCGATTTTAGCTTGGCTCACACACTGCTTTGTCCCCGCAGGAACACTTCGGTTTCCGCCTCGCGCCCATCGGCGACAATCGCTGCCGCTTCAGAGGGAACTTCGATCTCCTTCGCACGGATTTTCACGCCCTCAGAAGAAGACAGCAGCAGTGCCGCTTCGGGAATCTCAATGGGTATCCGGCGCGCCTCGCGCGAAAAATTGCACACCAGGCTCACCGGCCCACGCTGCATGACGAGCCACTTCTGCTCTTCATCCACCAACGTCCGCACGCGGTCCATGCGGGCATCCGACAGCGCCGGGAACAGGCGCCGAAGGCGGATCAGGCTGCCGTACCAGGCGAGCATCGACGCACCGCGTCCGGTTTGCGCTTCCTCCCACCGAAGTTTCGAACGCTCGAACGTCGCCGCATCCTGCGGGTCGGGAATAGAGTCCTCGTTCCAGCCAAAGGCCGCGAACTCCCGATTGCGCCCCTGCGTCACGGCGCGCCCCAACTCTTCGTCGTGCTCGGTGAAGAACTGAAACGGCGTCGATGCCGCGAATTCCTCGCCTTGAAACAGCATCGGCGGGAACGGCGCCAGCAGCAGCAGCGCCACGGCCGCGCGCAGACGGCCTTCGGAAATCAAGTGCCCGATGCGCTCCCCCTGCGCGCGGTTGCCGACCTGGTCGTGATTCTGCAGATACGCGAGAAAACGCGAAGCCGGCAGCCCGGCAGTCGAGCGTCCGTACCGGCGCTTGCGGTGCGGCGCGTACTGGCCGTCGTAAACATAGGCGTGCCGCAGCGCCTTCGCAATCGCGCCCAGGGTGCCGAAGCCGCGGTAGTAGCCGTTCCGCTCGCCCGTCAGTGCCGCGTGCAGCGCGTGATGAAAGTCGTCGCTCCATTGCGCGTCAAATCCATAGCCGCCGCACTCGCGTGGCCGCACCACGCGCGGATCGTTCAAATCGCTTTCCGCGATCAATACCAGATGCCGCCCAAGCTGCGCCGACAACTCCTCGATCTCGGCCGACAACTGCTCGAGAAAATGCACTGCCGACTGATCGAACAGCGAATGGATCGCATCCAGCCGCAGTCCGTCGATGTGGTAATCCCGCAGCCACATCTTCGCGTTGTCGCAGAGGAAGCGCCGCACCTCGTCGCTGCCCGGCGAATCGAGGTTCAGCGCCTCGCCCCACGGCGTATGGTGCCTGGCCGTGAAATACGGGCCGTAGCGGGCCAGGTAATTTCCCGAAGGTCCCAGGTGGTTGTAAACCACATCGAGCAACACGGCAAGCCCGCGCGCGTGACAGGCATCCACAAGCCGCTTCAAACCCACGGGCCCGCCGTAGGCATGGTGCGGCGCGTAGAGGTCCACGCCGTCGTAGCCCCAGCCTCGCCGCCCCGGAAACTCGCAGACCGGCATCAGCTCGACATGAGTGACGCCGAGGGCAACCAGGTGGTCGAGTTTCGCGATCGCCCCAACAAAGGTGCCTTCGGGGGAAAACGTGCCCGTGTGCAATTCGTAGACAATGGCCGAAGCCAGCGGCCGCGCCTGAAAGCTCGCATCGGTCCAGGGGAACGCGGCATGGTCTACCGTCCGCGAAGGGCCGTGCACGCCGGAAGGCTGCCAGGGAGAGCGCGGGTCTGGAAGAGGGTCGCCACCGTCGATGAGGAACGAGTAGTCCGCCTCCGCCGGAGCGGCCTCTTCCGGGGCAACCCACCACCCGCCTTCCTCGGCCGTCATGTCGAACCCGCGGCTGTCCAGGCGGATCTCGACGCGCTTGGCCGCCGGCGCCCAGACCCGCAGGCGCTTCATGCCGCGCCACGCCCGAGAGTCAACAAAGCAATGGGGAAGATTTTCAGCAGCCTGTGCAGGTCTATCTTTCCTCCTTCGATTCTCTCGCCCGTTAACCGGTTCGTCCACTCGCCCGCCGGCAATTCGATCAGCGTCCGGTCCCAACCGTTGGCAGCCTCCTCAAACCGGCGCGGCGCCACCGCAACCACATCCCCGCCGCGTTCGAACGACACGATGTCGGCCGACCTCGGTCCCGTTGCCCAGAGCGCCCGGTAGTTGCCTCGTGCGCTGAAACTGTGCGGCCGCTCGTTGCGCACGCGCAGGCATTGCCGGATCGTAAAGAGCTTCGGAAGCCCCTCATCGAACCGATCCAGGATCTGCTCCGGCGCGAGCCCACCTAGCTCCTCCAGTAGCCGCGCCCGGACCGCGAAGTCCACCGGCCGGCGGTTGTCCGGGTCCACCAGGTTCAGGTCCCACAGTTCCGTCCCCTGATAAATATCCGGCACGCCCGGAGCGGTCATCTTCAGCAGAGTGTGCGCCAGCGACGCCAGCCGCCCCCGCCGAACTACCGGTGCAAGAAAGGCCTCTAAGTCCCAAAGGAACTCCGTGTCGGACAATACGCCGTCGATGAAGCTCTTGAGCGCCTGCTCGAAGTTTTCCTCCGGCGCGATCCAGGAAGTGAATTCCTTGGCCTCGCGCGCCGCCTTGCGCATGTATTCCCACAGACGTTCGTTCGAGATAGGCCACGCGCCGACCAGCGTCTGATAAAGAAGGTACTCGGTCTTGCGGTCCGGCATGCGGTTCGTCTTGTGCCGCTCGTTCGCGGCCGACCAGCGCCGGACGGCCTCACTCCACTCTGCCGCGGCGAAGGCGAGTTGAGCGATCCGCAGCCGCACGTCTTCCCCGCGCTTGGTGTCGTGCGTACTCGTGGTTAGCATCGTGTGCGGCCAGTGCTCGCTGAGTTCCAGGCAGAACTGATGAAACTCGTCGAGCGTCGAGGAAAACCGTTCCGGGCTGCCCCCGACTTCGTTATGCGACGCCAGCCGCAGATACGAATAAAACGCCGTGTCCTCGACGCCCTTGGCCATCGCCGGCCCGGTCAACTGCTGGAACAGCATCACGAACTCTGCGCCGGGCGCGCCTCCCGCCTCGAGCGTCAGTACCCGCCGTAGGAACGCGAACAGCTCGGGATCGAGGTCCGTTCGCCGTGCCACCGCCGCCTCCGTCGCCTGCCGGATGAACTCCTCGTCGGCAGGCGTGATCTCTCCGGTCTCGGCCTGCACGTACGTCCGGTACACGGGAAACGCCGCCGCCGCTTCGCGCACCGCCTCGTGGATCTCATGCCGCGTGTAATCGCGGTGATCGCGGTCCTGCTCGCAGATCTGCAGAAACAGCGCCGTCAGCCGGTTCACGTCGCTACCCAGCAGCTCGGTCAGCACCTGCACTTTCTTCTCGTGCACTACCGCGGGCCAGTCGAGAGCCGCGCCGGTGAATTCCCGGTAGATTTCGTTGATCGCCGCTTCCCCGTGCGGATCGGCAAACAGCCGTCCCGCGGCGTTCAGAAAATCGTATCCGCTGGTGCCCTGCACCGGCCACGAATCCCGCAGCGTCTCGCCAGGCATCAGGATTTTCTCGACGATGATCCATGCGTCCGGCGCCGCCCGCCGCAGCCGCTCCAGATACCCTTGCGGATCGCGCAGGCCGTCCGGATGGTCCACCCGCAGCCCGTCGATCACGCCGCGCCGCAGCCACTCAATTAGTAGGGCGTGCGTATCCTCGAACACCGCGGGATTTTCCATCCGCAGCCCGATCAGGTGATTCACATCGAAAAAGCGCCGGTACACCAACTCCCGCTCGGCCACGCGCCAGTAGGAGACGCGGAAGTTCTGCTGCCCCATCAGGGCGTCGAGTTCGTCGATGTTCGCGTTCAGCGCCGCGACGCACTCATCGATCCGGGCGGCGATTTCCGGCCGCTCCTCGCACAGTTTACCCAGCAACTCTCGCAGCACGCTCTTGTCGCGATGGCGCGCCAGCACGCTCGGCCAGTCGGTGGAGTGCGACGACGGCAGCGTTGAAAATCCATCCGCCAGAAACGCCAGATACTCGCTCGATGCCGCCACCGCCGCCTTCTGAAGCAGCGGGCCAATTGACCGCGGCGAAGCGGGAAATACGTGGTCGTAATAGCGAATCACGAATCCCCCGCCCTCGCGCTTGAGCTTCAACTCTCCCGCCGCCAGCACGCGCCCGTAGCGGTCGCCCAGCACCGGCAGAAGAACCCGGTTGCGCAGCTTTTCCTCCGGCGGGTTCCAGTCGATGTCGAAGTACGGCGCATAACGGCTCGCCGGACCGTTCTCCATGATGTCCCACCACCACGCGTTGTGCCGCTCCGCCGCCGCCATGTGGTTGGGGACGATATCGAGCACCTGCCCGAGCCTGAGTTCGCCCAGCTTCCGGCAGAACCGCTCGTGCCCCGCCTCCCCGCCGAGTTCCGCGTTCACGCGGTGATGGTCCACCACGTCGTAGCCGTGGCTGCTACCCGGCGTCGCCTGCAGGTATGGCGAGCAGTACACGTGCGAAACGCCGAGCTTCGCCAGGTACTCCGCCGCCACGCCGGCCGCGTCGAACTGAAATCCCGAATTGAGCTGGAGCCGGTACGTCGACAGGGGATGCTTCATCGGTTCGCGTCCACGACATCCAGGATGGCGCGGGCCGCGATTGCCGCCTTCCCAGCGTCGCGGGTCAGGCCATGTTCCAGATCGTAGAATGCTGTTTCGAGAGTATATATTTCCATCAAAACCCGCCTTTCCTCGAGGCTCTGAGGCAGCAGGCTTGCGATCCCCGGCGTATTCACGTACCCGGCGAAAAACTCCGTCCCGGCCCAGTGCCGCCACAAGACCGCCCACTCGGCCACCCGCGCCTGCGCCGGCTCGACCGGACCGTTTCCACTCGCCAGATTCGCCGCCGCCGTGCGCGAGGCGTCCCGGAGCGACTGCATCATGCCCGCGACATCGCGCAGTGGAGACCGTTTAATCCGCCGCTCTCCCAATGGCCGGTCCGTCTCCCCTTCAAGATCGATCAGCACAAAATCCTTGCCCGTGTAGAGAGCGCTTTTTAAGTCGTAACTGCCGTGAATCCGGATGCGTGTCGTGCTGATCCGCTTCTCCCGCAGCACGTGCAACCGCTGCTCGCAGTCTCTCTCCCGCGTCGCCAGCGCTTCGCAGACGGCTTTCAGTTCTCCCGTGAGCCGCGGCAGCCGCTCCCGCACCAGGTCGAACACACGCACGCAGGTCGCCAGAAGACCGTGATACAGCCCCATGCGGTAAAAATCCGTAAACGGCTCCGGCGCGAATGCCGCCTGCTCGATCCGGCTCAT
>JAJYKC010000543.1 GCA_021788955.1 Acidobacteriota bacterium | reverse complement strand
TCGCTCAGATCAGTGCGCGCGAGGCATTCGCGGAACAGTGCGAACTCCGGATGCTCCGCATCGCGGTAGCGCTGCGCGTACGCAAGCCCGATCGGCACGTTCCATTCCGCCGCCTGCGCGCTGTGCGAATCCACGGCCGTCTACCTGAGCGAGCAGGGCGCGCCGGTGTGCGGACACTGCGGCGCGCTGCTGAAATTGGAGCTAACGGAGATCCAACCGGGATAGGGGTATCGCTTGCGGCTCCGGTCGGAGCCGCGACCGTAAGGGAGCGGTTCGCCGCTTCCGCTACCGCGCCGCCCTATGCGCCGCCCGGCTGCACGCGTCGGAGGCGCCCGTGGGATCGATGGCCGAACTGCCCTCCTCGATGTACGCGATTTTCCCGTCCTTACCGATCACAAACGTCGCGCGGTTGGCCACTCCCGCCTGCTTGATCAGCACGCCGTATTTCTCCGACACCTCGCGCGTGGCGAAATCGCTCAGGAAGGGAACCGCGAAGTGGTTCTTGGCGGCGAACTCGCGCTGCGAAGGAGTGTTGTCCGTGCTGATCCCGAATACCTTGGTCCCCGCGTTTTCAAATTTCGCAATACCAGCCTGGTATGCCGTGAATTCCTTTGTTCAACCGCCCGTGAACGCGGCAGGATAAAACGCCAGCACGACCACGCTCTTGCCGCGAAAGTCCGACAGCGTGACCTTGCCGCCCTCGGTGGAAGGCAGCGTGAAATCTGGGGCCTGGTCGCCGACTTTGAGATGCGTATGCGGGGGCTCGACGCGCTGCGCGAAAAACGTGGCGCATCCCAGCGCGGCGAGCACTGACAGCTTCCTCATTCCTCCTCCTGTTGGCATTCAGCCTATCACGGGCGTGCGGTTACGAGCAACGACCAGTTGCCTTTATGCCGCAGTTCGCGCGCCGGCGGAAGCGCTTTTTGCACTTGTTGCGCTTCGGCAATCTCGAACCCGCTGGCCAGCAGCAGGCCGCCGGCGCGGAGGACGCGGAGCAAATCCGGCGCGAGTTGCATTATCGCTTCCGGGCTGATGTTGGCGACGGCGAGGTCGGCCGCGCCCGCGGCCACGGCATCGGCGGAGCCGATAAAGCCGAATCCCGCGATGGCCACCGCCGCCGCATCGATATCGCAGGCATACACGCGGCCCGCGCCGAGCAGCGTGGCCGCGCGCGCCAGAATCCCGGAGCCGCAGCCGACGTCGAGCACGCGCATGCCCGGCGCCACGTAGCGCTCCAGCGCCTCCATGCAAAGCTGCGTGGTTTCGTGCACGCCGGTGCCGAAGGCCATGCCCGGATTCACCGCGATGCGAAAGCGGCCGGGCGGCGCGGGATCGTCCCGCCATTCGGGAACCAGGAAGAAGCGCTCGCCCACCGCCATCGGCTGGAGGAGATCGCGCGCGGATTGCACCCAGTCGCGCACCTCTTCCTGGCGCAACTCCGCGCCCGGGAAATCGGCGAGCAGCCGCCGGCGGCTGGCCGCGTCGTCCTCGAAAAATGCCCGCACGCGGCCCGGCCCAAGCTCGTGAATCCCCGCGGAGCCGCGCTCCCAAAGCTCGGCGATCAGCAGATCGCGCTCTTCCGGTTGGCATTCGATTTCAAGAGAGAACATTGGTATGGTGAAAAACGGATGAAGCTACAAGGTATTTTCCCACCGATTACCACTCCATTCGACCACGCCGGCAACATTTACACCTCCAAGGTGCAGCACAATGTCGAGAAATGGAACCGCACCGGCCTGTCGGGTTACGTCGTAATGGGCTCGACGGGTGAGAGCGTGATGCTCACCACGGAAGAGAAAATCATCATGTGGGAACTGGTCGCGAAGCACGCGGCCCCGGAGAAACTGCTGATCGCCGGCACCGGAATGGAAAGCGTGCGCGAGACCGTATGCCTGACCAACCGCGCCGCGGAAATGGGCTACAAAGCGGCCATGGTGCGCACGCCGCATTACTACAAGAACCTCGTCAACCGCGCCGGCGCGCAGGCGTTGTTTTATCGCGCCGTGGCGGACCAGTCGCGCATTCCGCTGATTATTTACAACTGGCCGCGGGCCACCGGCGTGGACATTCCGGTCGAGGCGGTGGTCGCGATTTCCGAGCATCCCAACGTGATCGCCATCAAGGAGAGTTCGGGCAGCCTGGAAAAGGTGATGCAGATGATCCGCGAGGTGAAGCCGGGCTTCCAGGTGTTGGTGGGGTCGGCGCCGACGCTGTGGCCTTCGCTGCTGATGGGGGCGTGCGGCGCCATCCTGGCTTATGCCAACGCCGCGCCGTATTCGGTGATCGCGATTTGGGAAGCATATCGCACGCGCGAAGAGGCGGCCGGGCTGGACTGGCAGAACCGCATCGGCCGCGCCTCCGCGCTGGTCACCACCAGATACGGCATCCCCGGCCTGAAATATGCCATGGACCTGAACGGCTACTACGGCGGTCCGCCGCGCCTCCCCCTGACGGTGCCCACGCCCGAAGCCCGGCGCGAAATCGAGGAAGCCTTCCGGGATTTGAAAGGCTGATCCTCGCACGCGCGATCTCGGCCGCCAT
>JAJYKC010000542.1 GCA_021788955.1 Acidobacteriota bacterium | reverse complement strand
TCTAACGGGATGTTTGTTCTCGTCATGTAGCGCCTCTTTCCCAAATCAACTTCCAATCGTCTTCTGAGCAACTCGCGTGCCAATGTCGTCTTCTCCACGGCTCTGGCTAACTTATCGTTCAGTTGGGCGCGTTGTTGTAAGACAAGACCTAGGTCACTTCTTGGGAGGCTTGGACGGCCGTACCTCAACACGGCTCACGAGTGTACGCGGGGGCATCCGCAGCAGCATTTCGACGATGTCGGCAATGTCTTCCGACGCGATTTTCCACTCCGCGCCGGTGCGGTTGGCGCCGAACTCCGTGTCCACGCTCCCCGGCATGATATAGCTGACTTTCACGTTATCTCCGCGGTGGTCGAGCATCATCGCCTCGGAGAATCCATTCAACCCGAACTTGGATGCGTTATACGCCGCACCTCCGGCGAACGGGTTCTTCCCCGCCAGGCTGCTGACGTTTATGATGTACCCACCGCCGCGGGTGGCAAACCGCGCCAGCGCTTCGCGGCTGGCATAGAACACGCCCGAAAGATTTGTGGCGATCGTTTCGTTCCATTCCGGAATTGTGAGTAGGGCCGTGTCCCGAAAAGTACCGACACCGGCATTATTGACCAGGATGTCGAGCCCGCCGAACTGCGCGTCGACGAATGTAAAAAATTGTGCAACCGCCGCGCTGTCTCCGGCATCGCACGCCGCCCCGATCACACGGACGCCCGTTTCTCCGGATGCCGCGCGCGCGACCTGTTCCAGAGCCGCGGCGGCCTCACGGGCCGAAGTCTCGCTGCGGCCGGTGATGGCCACGTTGGCGCCGGCCGAGGCCAGGCGAAGCGCAATGGCCCGCCCGATCCCGCGCGTGGCGCCGGTAACGATTGCATTCTTGCCGGTGAGAAACAACCCGGCGTCAGACTGCGTCTTATTGTTTGGCATTCTCGTATCCCTCCCGATTCTCCGCCGCCCGGCCACACCACGGCAACAACCGGTTTGTTAATACTGAGGAGGCTGGCGGTCCCAGGCGTCGGGCTACGGGCCGGCCACGGAGAGGCGTGACCCGAATGAGTATGCTGCCACGGCGGACGAAATCCTGGTTGAATCTCGCGCTCTATCTCGGATGGGCGCTGGGCATCCTGCTTCTTGTCCACTCCATCGTCAATTACCGCTTCGTCGCCGGGCGTGTGCTTCAGGAAGCGGCGGAGCGTGAGGCGGGCCGAAGGTTCGGCGACGTGCTTCGAACACTTCGTGCCTCGGAGACAAATTCACTGCAAGATGTTGTGGACACGGTTCGCCGCGAAGCGCCGCAGCAGATCGCCTGGATTCGCGTCACCTCCGTCGACGGACGCGTCCTGGCCTCGGCCGGCACTCCGGCGGGCGAGCCGCTTCCATCCGCCGGCCAGGTATTCCGGCAGGCGAACGCCCATGAAGCCTCCGTCCGGCTCGCCGGGTCGGGGAACAGCAGCGTGCTGATCGCCGCTTCCCGCCTCCGGTTGCCGCGGACGCCTGCGCCGGAAACTCCGCACCCGCACAACGGCCATCCGGGCGAAGCCGGAATTATCGAGATTGCAATTGCTCTGCATGCCGTGTCGGTGTCGTTCGCGCGCCTGGAAACGAATCTGATCCTCGGCTGCCTCGCCGCGCTGGCGTTGCTCGCCTCCAACGTATGGATCGCCGTGCTGCTGCGCCGCCATCTCCGCGCGCGGGAACTCGACCACCAGCTCGAACTCGCCCGCGACGTTCAACACGATCTTTTACCGGCCCCGGGCGGAGTCCTGGTCTCGGGCCATGGTCTGGAATTCGCCGCCCTCTTCGTTCCGGCGGCGGAAGTAGGCGGCGATTTCTATGACGTCTTCGAAGCCGGAGGAGGACATCTGGCCCTGGTGATCGGCGACGTCTCGGGCAAAGGCGTGTCGGCGGCCCTGCTCGTGGGTGTCATTCACGGCGCGGTACGCTCCTCGGTCTGGGCTCAGTCGCTTTCCGCGCACGAAGCCGCCACGCGGCGTCTCAATAGGCTGCTCACAGAGAAGAGCGACAGCGCGCGCTTCGTAACTCTGTTTTATGCAAGCTTTCAACCCGGCGGCTCGGTGCTTCGCTACATCAACGCCGGGCATCTTCCACCGTTGCTGATCCGGGCCCGCGGCGGACGCATCGAGCTGCTGGCCGACGGCGGCGGTCCCGTGCTCGGTCTGCTCCCCCAGGCCTCCTATATCGCTCACGAAGTGACCATCGAGCCGGGCGATCTCCTGGTGATGTACTCGGACGGCATCGCCGAAGCCATGTCCGCCGATGACGAGGAGTTCAGCGCCGAACGCCTCGCCGCGGTGGTTCGCGAGAACGCTGCCCAGTCGCCCGACGAGATCCGCGACGCGGTCCGCCTCGCGATCGCGCGGTTCCTCGGCCCGCTGAAACCGCATGACGACCAAACCCTCGTGATCGCCCGTCTCATGCCCGTGGCCGACACCGAACCTGTGACCGATACCCAGGAGGCAGTCCCCGGTCAGGCCAGTTCCTCGCCCGCCGGAAGGTAGAATCCGTAACCGCTCCTGCTCGCCGCCCGCGGA
>JAJYKC010000541.1 GCA_021788955.1 Acidobacteriota bacterium | reverse complement strand
ACGGCATGACACCGACTGCCTTCACCGGGAAATACTCCCGCGGTTGAGGGGAAACCCGGATCCGCCATCAGTAGTTCTTTATCCGGCGGGGCCGGACTCCGTGGGATGAAACCAGCGCGCATCGCGCGAAGCGCACTTTCCGGCCACCGCTTGCAAGTGATTGAATAGGCAGGGTCATTGCGGGTGTTTCTTAATAGGTTGGCGGGCGGGCCGCCCATCGCTGTTGTCCGCGGGTTGTAATCCGGATTCCACCGGAGGAGCACGCCATGGGAATCGCTTCCGACTCGATTTCGACGTTCCAGGATCGAATCGCCGGCTTCAGATCGAAGTACAGCGACGACTGGAACGAATGGATGACAACGCCCGCCGGGGACCGTGCGCGTGAACTGAAGAGAATCCTTGGGAAATGGCAGGCGTGTAGAAGTAATGCCCTGAGATCGACGAAGGCAGGGACCAATCCGCTCCATAGTCCTCCCTACCTGGTGGGTCTCCTGTCCCGAGCGAATCCCCACGTTGCCACGTTGCGGTCGTTTGATTTGCGGTCTAAGAAGTCCTACATGAAACGGACATGTGCCGCTCTTGAAGCACTCTGGGACATTCTCGAGGATCTCTCGTACGCGCGGCCGAACCCAAAACGGAAGGCTCCTTTCCCGCGAAACGGGAAGGCTGGTGTCGTCGGGATTTCGAAAGCCACCTTGCTGCTCACCGAGGGGCGCGTCGGTCCCGCGTTCGATTCGCAGGTTAGGAAGAAGATGGGCATACCACGCATCTCGAACGCGAAGGAGTGGATTGCCGCGCTGCGTTGCGCAACCGTCGACATTGAGGAGTTTGAGCGGCGGAATCGAACCACTCTGCAGGCCGCCACCAAGAGTGACCTACCGGCCGGCCGCCTCTACGATATGGCGCTTGGACCGTCGCAATGATTGCGCCGCAGGCTTTTCCGTCGGTTCTGGCTCTAACAAGCGCGCTCGCCTCGGTGCGTGCCGCGCTCCTATGGCGAAAGGCCAGCATTGGCGCGGTAAATCCAGGTCCTGGGGAAGCCTCAGGTGTCCACAGCGTTCAGCAGGACGCCTGGATTGCGGGACTGATGGCGGCGCATTCCGAGTCGTCGGCTCTCAATGACAGAGCGGCTCTTTGGTCATGGGCCGCTGCCATTCTCGCCGTGCTGACGTCGGTGTCCGCGATCTTCGTCGGCTAATGAACATTCGCACCCGACGACCCGGCCAGAGTTTGTGAGAGACCGGATAGCCGTCCGGGCGGCACCCCACGATCGCGACTGAGCCCCATTACATCCAGACGTGGGGCGGGCATGCCTCTCGTCCCATTGTCCCACACCGTTCTCGCCGTCAAGGCCTGCGCGCGGGCCTCCCGGCCGATGCTCGCGAGCGCGCTGCGTGCGGCCTTCACGGCTGCGCTGCGGCGTGGGGTTGCGAACTCGGGCAATCCCGCCCGCAGGCCGTTAAGCGGCACCAGACGGCGTTTGCGCACCGTCCGGCGCCTGGCCACAGCCACTATCCGAGGTAATCGACCATGGTTGGTACGCACTCTATATCCGGTTTCGGCGCCAGCACAGGATCCCATTTCTCGCGATTTCCCCCAGAAAGACACCCGGGACCCAGCGGTCCGGCGACTCACCGTGTGCAACGCGCTGCGCGACATCCAAGGGCCGAACGGACGCCCTATGCGAGCTCCCCAGTTGCCCCTGCGAGGCGCCTGGCTCCAGCGCGCCGGATTTCACGCCGGCGTCCCGGTCCAGGTACACGTGAGCTGCGGGAGGCTCGTCATCGAGCCCGATCACGATCGCGCTCCGCAGGCCGAGGTCCTGGCGACGGTCCCGCGGGTCGCCGACGCAGGAATGCCTCGGCGCGAGTTCAACGCGCTCAAGCAGTTTCTGCTGAGACAGCGTCGGGGCTGATCCGACTGCTGCTGCGGCCCACCGGTGGCGCCCAAAGGTCCCGCCGCGTACCGGGAACCTCGTCGCATTGCAAATGTCTCCACAACTGTATAGGTCTCGGTCATGGAATTCTCCGGCTTCGACTGAGATCCGGGCAATTGGCCGAAGTGCAGCAAGCGTGGCGTATCCCGGGAGGAAATCGAGGATATTTTCGAGGAAACGCCGGCCGTCATGGCCGACCCTCATCCCCGCGAGCCGCGCATGCGCGCGATCGGCAAGACGCGGTCAGGCCGCTACGTCGTCCTGGTGTTCATGCCGCGGACGATCCACAGCAGGACGCTCATCCGGCCGATCAGCGCCCGGTACAGGCACAAGAAGGAGGTCGATCACTATGAAAGCTCGTCGTCACAAGAAGATGCCACCCCTTCGGAGTGACGCCGCGGCGGAACGATTCGTCGCGAACGCGGACCTGACCCAGCACGACCTCTCGGGATTCAAGCCCATGCGGTTCGAGATCGAGCCCAAGTCCGCCGCCCTGAACATGCGGCTGCCGCGGAGCCTCCTGGATGCGGTGAAATCCGAGGCCCGTGCCCGCGGAATCCCTTATACGCGCTACGTGCGCATGCTCCTCGAGAAGGCGGTTGCCTGAACC
>JAJYKC010000540.1 GCA_021788955.1 Acidobacteriota bacterium | reverse complement strand
GCTCGATGATTTTCTTCTGACGGACATTCAGCACTGGCGGCCGAAGGTGTATGTGCGGTTCGACGGGGCGGGGGCCGGCGAGGGGATGGAGGTGCGGTCCCAGTCGCGACTGGATCCGGGGAAGTGGCATCATGTGACGATCACTTACGACGGCTCGGGCCATGCTTCGGGCGTGCATATGTACTTCGACGGCGCGGCGGATCTGGTGGACGTGGCGCAGGATAACTTAGGGGCGGTTGCGAGTTCGCCGGCGAAGTGGGAGATCGGCAACCGGACGTGGGGACGGAGCTACGAAGGCGGGATCGATGACTTACGGTTTTATGACCGGGTGCTGAGTGCGGCTGAGTTACAGCCGATGGTGGTGGATGAGCCGCTGCGGGCGACGATCGAGATTCCGGAAGATCACCGCAAGGGCGGGCAGGACGCGCGGCTGGCGGATTACTTCCTGCGGAACGAGGCGCCGGAGGAGGTCCGGAGCGCGTACATCGAGCGGGAGACGCTGATGGCGCAGAGGGATGCGCTGAACAAGCAGATTCCGACGACGATGGTGATGGCGGAGCTGGATAAGCCTCGGGAGACGGCGATTCTGGCGCGGGGCGACTACCGGAACCGCGGGGAGATTGTGCATCCGGGGGTTCCGGCGGTTCTTCCTCCGCTGCCGAAGGGCGCACCGGCGAACCGGCTGACGCTGGCGCGGTGGCTGGTGAGTGAGTCGAATCCGCTGACCGCGCGGGTGGTGATGAACCGCTACTGGCAGATGTATTTCGGCACGGGGATTGTGAAGACGGTGGAGGATTTCGGGTCGCAGGGCGAGCCGCCGTCGAATCAACCGCTGCTGGACTGGCTCGCGACCGAGTTTATCCGCACCGGCTGGAATACTAAGGCTATGCAGCGGCTGATTGTAACGTCGGCTACTTACCGTCAGGATTCGCGAGTAACTCCGGAGTTACTTGATCGCGATCCGGAGAACCGGCTGCTGGCGCGCGGCCCGCGGTTCCGGCTGCCGGCGGAGACGATCCGGGATAACGCGCTGGCGGCTTCCGGGTTATTGAAGGAGCGGGTGGGCGGGCCGAGCGTGTTCCCGTATCAGCCGAAGGGACTGTGGAGAGAGATCGCGTTCGGTGACGGGTTTTCTGCGCAGAGCTACACGCCGAGCCACGGGGACGATTTGTACCGGCGGTCCATGTACACGTTCTTTAAGCGCACGGCCTCGCCGCCGGAACTGGTCACGTTTGACGCGCCGGACCGGGAGAAGTGCACGGCGCGGCGGCTGCTGACGAACACGCCGCTGCAGGCGCTGGTGCTGATGAACGATCCGGCGTTTATCGAGGCGTCGCGCGTTCTGGCGGAGAGGATGATCCGCGAGGGCGGCCGGAACACGGCCAAGCGGCTGGATTACGGTTTCCGGCTGGCGGCGTCGCGGCACCTGGCGCCCAACGAGGAAGCGATCTTGGATAAACTTCTTACGCAGTCCCTTACTAACTACAAAGCGAAACCGGCGGAGGCCACGAAACTGATTACGATTGGGGAGTCGAAGCCGGACGCGAAAATTCATCCCGCGGAGCTTGCCGCATGGACGACGGTGGCGAGCACCATGCTTAGTCTGGACGAGACCATTACTAAGGAGTAACGATGCCGCTTGATCATGAAATCGGGTTAGCACTTACGCGCCGCCATTTCTTCGGGCTGACGAGCACGGGGATCGGGGCGGCAGCGCTGGCGAGCCTCCTGAGTCCGGAGGCTTTTGGCAATACGGCGGGGAAACTGTATGCGCCGGGCGCGCTGCCTGGGCTGCCGCACTTTGCTCCGAAGGCGAAGCGGGTGATTTTCCTGCACCAGTCGGGTGGTCCGTCGCAGGTGGATCTGTTCGACTACAAGCCGAAGCTGGGGAAGCTGGAGGGGACGGAGTTGCCGGCGTCGGTGCGGAACGGGCAGCGGATTACGGGGATGACGAGCGGGCAGAGTTCGCTGCCTGTGGCTTCGTCGGTTTTTCAGTTTAAGCAGTACGGGCAGGCGGGGACGTGGTTCAGCGAGTTACTGCCGCACTTAGGCGGGGTGGCGGATCAGATCGCGGTGGTGAAGACGGTGAACACGGACGCGATCAACCACGATCCGGCGATTACGTTTTTGCAGAGCGGGAGCCAGCAGCCGGGGCGGCCGAGCATGGGCGCGTGGGTGACGTATGGGCTGGGGAGCGAGAACCAGGAGTTGCCGTCGTTTGTGGTGATGATCAGCCAGCAGAGCGCGCTGAATACGGACCAGCCGTTGTTCAGCCGGCTGTGGGGCAGCGGGTTTTTGCCGTCGAAGTACCAGGGCGTGCTGTTCCGGTCGTCCGGCGATCCGGTGTTGTACTTGTCCGATCCGGCGGGGATCAGCCGCGAGGAGCGGCGGGACATGCTGGACGCGGAGGCGGAGTTGAACCATATCCGGTCGACGGCGTATGGGGATCCGGAAATTGAAACGCGCATTTCGCAATTTGAAATGGCGTTCAAGATGCAGACTTCGGTGCCGGACCTGATGGATTTGTCGAAGGAGCCGGACCACGTGTTT
>JAJYKC010000539.1 GCA_021788955.1 Acidobacteriota bacterium | reverse complement strand
CCCCAAGGGCGAGCTTGAGACCATGGTCCGCGCCACCCCCGCCGGAATCCCTTCCCGCAAGGCGTGGTTCTTCTATGAAACTCTGACGGGTCGAACCCTGGACATCGACGATGCACCCCGCCTGCCCGCCATCAACGCACTCGACCCGAAACGCTACTTCACCGGAAAGCCTCGCCTCTCCCGGCGCCACCAGGTCCGTGACAACCTCCTCGGCACGGGCGGCTTCTCGCCCGTCATCCGCCGTACAAAGACGCTGACGGATCTCATCCAGCTCAATCTCTCAACCAAAGCGCACGAAACCATCGGCCGCACCGGCGCCCATCTCATGGCCCGCGCCGCCAGCTTTCTGTTGCTTGCCGACAGCCGCGCCAGCTTCGAAATCGAAGGCGAGCGTCCGCCCCGCAACCGGCTCGAGCGTTGGGCGCGCGCCGTTCTCCAAGCCGGTAACCATCCCCTAACTCTCGACGAGGTCCTGCGCCTTCACCGTGTGCTCATCGAGGACACCCGCTTCGTGCACCCCGGCCTCCGCCCGGACGGCGTGTTCCTCGGCGAGCGCGACCACAACGGCGACCCGCTGCCTGAGTTCATCGGCGCCCGCCCCGGCGATCTCGACGGCCTCATCGCCGGCCTGCTTGAAGCCAACCGCCGCATGCGCGAAGACTCGCTCGATCCCGTCTTAAAGGCCGCCGCCACCGCCTTCGGCTTCGTCTACATCCATCCCTTCCAGGACGGCAACGGACGCATGCACCGCTGCCTGATTCACCACGTTCTCGCCGAGTGCCGCTTCACGCCCCCCGGTATCGTTTTCCCCGTGTCTTCCGTCATGCTCGGCCGCATCGACGACTATCGCGCCACCCTCCAGGCCCATTCCGCGCCCCTTATGCCCTTAATCGAATGGAGGCCAACCCTGGACCGCAACATCGAAGTCCTCAACGACACCGCCGATCTCTACCGCTTCTTCGACTGCACCGAACAAGCCGTCTTCCTCTACTCCTGCGTGCGCCGCACGGTCGAACACGATCTGCCCCGCGAAATCGACTACCTCCGCCGCCACGACGACGCCATCCGCCGCATCATGAACACCGTCGAAATGCCCGACCGCCTCGCCGAAGATCTGCTCACCTTCATCCGCCAGAACGACGGCTCGCTCCCAAAAAGACGCCGCGAAACCGAATTCCGCCAACTCGAGGACGCCGAAGTCTCTCGCCTCGAAGCCATCGTCCGCGACGCCTTCCAGGGCTTTTGACCACGGTCCCCGCCGGACCAGGAGTCCGGCGGCGGCGCCTGAAACGAACTGCGCAAAAACGCCCCAACCGGCATCTCCTGCAGTTCGTCCGCGGCGAGAACCCGCCCGCGGCACGAAGCCTCGGCATCCGCTTCTACGTCCGGGACGGCCGCGGCCGCGTCTCTCGCTCGACGTGCGCCCGCAACCAAGGCTCGATCCCGTCGAAGCTGAACCGATTCTTCTCATACAGCCCACCCATGAAATCGTACGTTTCCTCCGCGTCCGCGGTGAGCCGCGCACCGTTGATTCCCAGAAACGTATACATGGCGGCGAAGGCCGTTCGCTTGTCGCCGTCGATAAAAGGATGATTCTGCGACAGGCTCTCCCACCACGCGGCCGCTTCTTCGATCAGGTCGGCGTAATAGCCGGTCTGCGGCCGGAACAGAGCCCCCTCCAGCAACCCTGGGTCGCGGACACCGTGGGAGCCTCCATAGCGCTCGATCAGATCGGCGTGCATCGCCAGTACCTCCGCGACGGTCAGGTAGTCCGTCACTTAGCAAGCTTCTTGTACAGAGCAGCGTATTTTTCGTGACTGGCGAGGTAAGCGCCCATGACGTGCGCCCTGGGAGTGGCCTTTTTCCGCTTCTCGATCAGATCGGCGAACGCTTCGTCAGCGAGCGCCTGGATCTGGCGGCCCTCCTTCTCCGCAAGGTTCCGCACAGCGCGCAGGATTTTCGAATCAACCTGGGTGGCGAACTTCTCACGGCTGGCGGACATAGAATGGCGCCCCTTTGCTTCTCTTGCTGGTGTTTGAAGTCGTCCAGGAGTCCGACGGCGGCTACTGCGCCGAGTGCCTCACCGAAAGCATCTTCGCCGAAGCGGACACTTGGGACGAACTGCGCAAAAACATCCTTGAAGCAGCCACGGCCTTCTTCTTCGACCGCCCGCGGCCGGACCGCGTTCGCCTTCACCTTGTTCGCGACGAGATCCTCGCCGTGGCATGAAGCTCCCTCGGAACGTTTCCGGCGCCCACCTTGCCGGCGTCTTATGCCGCCGGTGGCAGTACAAGAAAGTACATCAGACCGGCAGCCACATCATCATCGAGACCTCTGAGCCAGTGCATCATCGGATCGCCATTCCGGATCACCATCCGCTCCGGCTTGGCACGTTCAATGCAATCCTACGCGCCAGGTCCCCCTACCCCCGAACCCGCCTCACTTCCGCCACAATCGCCGGCACCACCTCAAACAAATCCCCCACAATCCCGTAATCCGCCACCTCAAAGATCGGAGCGTTCGCGTCCTTGTTGATCGCCACGATCGTCTTCGACCCCTTCATCCCCACCAGA
>JAJYKC010000538.1 GCA_021788955.1 Acidobacteriota bacterium | reverse complement strand
TTGGGGAGTCCGGGGGCGGTGACGGTGATGCTGGAGGGCCGGGCATGGGAGATCAATCCGGTCAAGCAGCGGTACGAAGAATACGATGCGGTGCTGGAGGAACAGAAGACGCCGCGGCTCGAGCCGTTGATGGAGATTGTGAGTGCGGCGGCGAAGTTGAGAGCGGGTGGGGCGGATGCGGCGGCGTTGGCCGAGATTGGGCGGGCGGCGCAAGCGCTGAGCAGCGCGGTGGCGCCGGACGATATGGAAAGCCCGGGAAGAAAGGACTCTCCCGAGTTTCCGGCGGATAAGTTGCGGAGCACGGTGGCGCGTCTTCAGCGGACGGCGGAAAACGAGAAGGCGGACTCAGCAGGGATGGATAAGTTATGCCGGGAGTTAGTGGCGGAGATTGCACCGCTCGTAAAGGATGCGCTGGCGGGAGTGATTTACGCTTACTATTTTCGTCCGGACGACTTACTTATCAGCGAGGACCCGTTGTTAGTGAGAAAGCACCGGTTTGCGCCGGTAAGTCCGATGGAGAAGAAGTTGGAGTTTCCGGCGGCGGAGTTCGAGATACGGAACGGGGAAGCGGGAAGTTACTTCCAAGGCGGGTTCGCGGGGTTCAGCGAAGCGGCGGGGTTGGCGGCGGCGAGCGGCAGGGGCGGATTGGCGGCGCAGACGTTTGTGGGGATGGAGCTGGCGGGGATCCGGGCGACGCCGTCGCAGCGGCTGCGGGACAGGGACCTGCGGCTGGCGGCGCTGCGGATCCGGGTTGGGCGGGAATGGATCGTGGAGGCGGCGGAGAAGCCGGAGGTGAAGAGCGGGCTGGAGGAGGGGACGCAGGGTTTGTTGTCGCAAGCGCGGCGGGCGGATCTGGGGAACGCGATCGGGCGGCGGGATTGGGCGAGCGCGTGGGGCGCGGTGACGGTGGGGGATTTGTATCACCTGGGCGAGACGGCGCTCGGCGCCGGGGAGAAGATCGGTTGGGATTCTCCGGCGGTTCAGGCGGCGCGGGAGGAAATGAACCGCGGGCCGCACCGGATGGATCTGCTGGGAGGGACGCTTCACGGGCTGTATGGCTGCGATCATCCGCACCTGCTGGCGGCTGCGCCATACGAGGAGTACGAGCATGAAGCTCGCACGGAGCAACTGGCGGAGCGGGCGGCGGAGTTCAAGCTGTACTTGGCGGCGTTCGCGGCGCACGAAGGCATGCCGGCAGCGGCGATGCAGGCGGTGGCGGAGCCGCTGGTGCGCCGACTGATGGGGCGAATGGACCTGGCGGACGCGCACGATTGGCGAGTGGCGCTTGAATCGTTGGACAAGCTGAACGACGCGGCGGTGGAGGCGGTGCTGGACAAGCCATGAGGGAGTGGGTGTGCTGGATGGCTTGCTGGGCCGTGTTGGGCGCTGGGGCGGCGGGGCAGGAGGGAGAGCCGGTTTTCCGGGCCGGGGCGAGGCTGATCGCGGTTTCGACGACCGTGCTCGACGAGAAAGGGCGCTATGTGGACGGGCTGGGGGTGGAGCGCTTCCTGGTGACCGACAACGGGGCGCCGCGGCCGATTGTTTCTCTCGATGGGGGCGACGCGCAGTTGTCGTGCGCGATCCTGCTGGACACGACGGCGAGCATGCGGGAGGCGCTACCGATCGTGAAGAACGCGGTGATGCGGTTGATCGGGCAGATGCGGGACCAGGATTCGGTGGCGGTGTTCGCCTTTGACACGTCGGTGCGGACGATTGTAGATTTCACGACGGACAAGCAGGCCGCGAGGACGGCGGTCATGCGGATCCGGACCGGCGGGGCGACGGCGTTGTACGACGCGCTCACGGAGACGGCGCGGGGGATGGAGGCGCGGACGGGGAAGAAGGCGCTGGTGGTGTTTTCGGACGGCGACGATAACTCGAGTATGTTGGGGGCCCGGGATGCGCTGGCGCGGGTGCGGAAGGAAGGAGTGCCGATCTATACGATCGCGGAAGGAGAGGCGCTCGATTCGGCGGGATTGTTGAACCAGTTGAAGCAGATTTCGTCGGTGAGCGGGGGGCTGACTTATGAGATCCGGAAGCCGGAGGATGCGGCGCGGGTGTTCCTGGATATTTCCGAGGATATGAGGCACGCGTATCTGATACTTTACCGGCCTCCGGAGACGGAGAACCGGAAATGGCGGGTGATTCAGGTGAAGGTGTCCGGGAACGAGAGTTACTCGGTGCGGGCGAGAGAGGGTTACTATCCGAAGTAAGTGGGAAGTAAGTCAGGCTCGGCCGTATTCGGCGGATCCGGAAGCGGTGGGAAAATCTTAGGAGAAAAATATGCCGCTTTCTGAGGTGATGAATCCGTTTCGATATGACGATGAGGAGTGGCTGAGGTTTCACCGTGAGTTGGAGGAATACGCACCCGGCAAGCACTTATTCCGTCACACGTCCGGAGAAATCAACCGCAAAGGCTGGGAGTGGACACAGGCCGCTTATGGTCTTTCCCGTCTCGGTGTGGTTCATGGAGAGGCCGAAGGGCTTGGGGTCGGAGCCGGACACGAAGCCATCATCTTCTGGCTCACCGACCGCTGCCGCAAGATCGTCGCGACGGACCTTTACGGCAACGCAGACTGGAGT
>JAJYKC010000537.1 GCA_021788955.1 Acidobacteriota bacterium | reverse complement strand
AGGTCGCTAAGGTCGAAAACAACATCTCTCCACATTGAAATAGGTGCCGCAGGTACGCCCGCGAGAACGTCCGGCACGTGTAGCAGCCGCATTCGGCATCCACAGGCCCCTCGTCCTCTTTATACCGCGCCTGCTTGATCAGCACTTTCCCCTGCCGCGTGAACAGACACCCGTTCCGCGCGTTCCGCGACGGCAGCACGCAGTCCATCATATCCACCCCGCACGCCACATACTCGGCCAACTCTTCCGGCATCCCCACGCCCATCACGTATCGCGGCTTCTCCTTCGGCAGCGCCTTCGCCGTGTGCCCGGCCACCTCCAGGCTCACCTCCCGAGGCTCACCCACCGACAATCCGCCGATTGCATACCCCGGCGCCTCCAGTTCCACCAGTGCCGCCGCGCACTCGCTCCGCAGCGCCAAATCCATCGAACCCTGCACGATCGGAAATAACGCGCCCGCTCCGGGCTCTTCCTCCCCCCGCCGCCGGTAATGCTCCCACGCCGTCCGCGCCCACCGCACCGTCCGCTCCACCGCCTTCCGCGCCCCCTCCGCCGTCACCGGATACGGCGGACACTCGTCCAGCGCCATCAAAATGTCGCTCCCAAACGCAAGCTGGGCGTCCACCGTCGACTCCGGCGTGAACATGTGCGCGTCGCCGTTTATATGCGACCGGAACAGCACCCCCTCCTCCGTCACCGTCCGAAGCTGGCTCAAACTAAACACCTGAAACCCGCCCGAATCCGTCAGAATCGCCCGTGGCCACGCCATGAATTTGTGCAGCCCGCCAAACCGCCGGATCTGCTCCGGCCCGGGGCGCAAAAACAGGTGGTACGTATTGCCCAGCAGGATCCGCACGTCGAGGTCTTCTTCGAGCCACCGCTGCGGCAACCCCTTCACAGTCGCCTGCGTGCCCACCGGCATGAACACCGGCGTCTCGATTACCCCGTGCGCGGTGTGAATCTTCCCGGCTCGCGCGCCCGTCTCCGGACACACCGCTTCAATTTCAAATCGCAATGCTTCAGTGTACCGGCCGCGGCGCCTGCTTGTAGATCCGCCTCAAAGTACATTCACCGCCCGCGCCGCCAGTACCGCGATCACCGTAAGCGAAATCGCCGACTGCAACATCATCAGCGCCTTCGCCCACCTCGTCAGCGCCGCCGTATCGGTGGGCGAAAACGCCGTGCTCGTATTAAACGCCAGGAATAAATAGTCCATGAACTCCGGCGACCACTCCGGATGCTCGTCCTCCGGCCGCGTCATCTGCGGAAACAAAAACGCGCTCGGATGCCTGGCCCCCAGCAAATCCCGCGCGTTCGGCCCGCCTGCGTCCAGCCGCCAGTACCAGTAAGCGAAAACCAGCACATTGCTCAGCCACAGCATCGCCGCCGACTTTAGCAGCACCACCGGAGGCTCCGCATGCGACGGCAGGCCCGCCACCAGCAACACCACCGACGCCGCCAGGAAAAACGTCAACACCGCGGCCATCGCATGCCCCAGCCCGTGGTTCAGCCGGTACCATCGCATCCTCCGGCTCGCAATCAGCGGCGCCAGCAGAACCGCCACCACCGCCAGCAGCAGCCACCGCGGCCCCGCCGACAGCGACTCCGGCAGCGCCATGTTCAACCCGCCGATCCCCAGCGCCGCTACCAGCGCCGGCCACCGCGGCTCCGGTTCGTCCCGTCTCTCCTGTGCCCGCATCAACGCTCCTTGCTCTCCTCCCGCAGCGGATCCTCCGGCCACTTATGCTTCGGATACCTTCTCCCCAGCTCCCGCCGCAGCTTCGGATACAGCCGCTCCCAAAACCCCTTGAGATCCGCCGTCGTCTGCACCGGCCGCTGATTCGGCGCAAGAAGTTGCACCACCAGCGTCCCGCCGCCTACCCGCGGCGTCTCCCGCATCCCGAAAAAATCCTGCAGCCGCGACGCAATCCACGGGCTCTTGCCTTCCTCGTACTGAATCCGGACCCTCCGCCCCCGCGGCAGTACGTAAAACTCCGGCGCCAGCTTTTCGAGAATCCTTCTCCCGCCCGCGCGTTCCTCCAGCGCCGCCACCATCTCGCCTCCCGCCGCCGCCAACTCCGCGAAACTCCGCCGCCCGCGGCACGCCTCGCGCATCACCTCTTGCACGTCTGTCTCGCTCAACGCCCGCGCCCCGCCCGCCGCCGCGAACCGTGACCGCGCCAGCACCCCCTTCACCGTCTCCGGCTCCAGAAACCGCCCCAGCGCCACCCGCCCCGCCTGCTCCGCGAGCATCGCCGCCGTCTCCTCCGAATCCGGCGCCTGCCCGCGCTTCTCCTCCAGCACAATCTTGCCTCGCCGCAGCGCCCGCACTTCCTCGACGCGCTCCGCCGCCGCGTTCCACTCGATCCCGCGCGTCTCGACAGCTCCCTCGAGCAGCATCTCCACTTCCACCGGACACCACAGGCGGACCTGAGGCAGCCCCCGCTCCGGCCGCTCCTCGATATCGAGCGCCACCAGATACTCCGGCACGTGCGCCCCCCGCAACCGCGCCTGCCCGCCCGAAGCCAGCAGCACCAATCCATCTCCCGCTGCCCGCGCCGCCACGCGGTCCGGAAACGCCTTCAGC
>JAJYKC010000536.1 GCA_021788955.1 Acidobacteriota bacterium | reverse complement strand
GACCTTGCGGCGGGGAGCGGGGCATATTCCCGGCACGGCGCTGCCGGGGCAGGCGGGGAATGTGGGGATTAGCGCCCATCGGGACACGTTTTTCCGGCCGCTTCGGAACGTTCGGGCGGGCGATGTGATCAGCGTCACGACGCTCGACGGGGAGTATCAATACCGGGTCGTGTCGACGAAGGTTGTAAGTCCGAGGGATGTTTCGGTGCTGGATTCAACGGGCGGCGAAGTATTGACTCTGGTCACCTGCTATCCGTTCTACTATGTCGGGGCCGCGCCGGAGCGGTTTATCGTGAGGGCCGTGAGGTTTTAGGGACTGCGAACGCTGAACTCCTCGAAGAGCCGCCCTCGTGATAGGGTAATGGGCGGTGAACTCGAGGAGACGGATGCGACGTTTCGGCATTTTCCTTTGCCTGGCCGTGATTGCCGGAGGAGCAGTGTGGGCGGCCGAACCTGTGGAACGGGTCAGTTGGACCGCGCTGGGCAAGGATCATCGAGATTCGATGCCGATCGGAAACGGCGATATCGGGCTGAACGTGTGGACGGAGGCGAACGGCGACGTGGTGATGCTGGTCGCCAAGACGGACGCATGGAGCGAAAACGGGGAGTTACTCAAGATCGGGCGAGTAAGGCTACGACTTAGCCCAAATCCGTTCGTAGAGGCGAAGGGATTCCGGCAGACGTTGGACGTGCAGCATGGGGTGCTGGACGTCGACGATGGGGCGGGGTCGCGCGTAGAGATTTGGGTGGACGCGAACCGGCCGGTGGCGCATGCCCAGTATGAGAGTGCTCGGCCGATGGAGGTGACTGCGACGGCGGAGTTGTGGCGGCTTGCGGCGAGGAAGGTGGGGCCGAAGAGCGTTGAGTTCGGGACGGGGTTACGGGAACTGGGGGGTAATCCGAGCGGGGCGGATGTGGTGATTGATCCAGACACGGTGCTGAAGGCGCGGGGCGGGCGGGTGGAGTGGTGCCACCACGATGGGCGAAGTGTTTATCCGGAGGTGTTAGAAAATCAACATCTGGGGGCGCTGGTGAGTAAGTATCCGGATCCGCTGCTCGACCGGACGTTTGGCGCGGCGATGGAAGGTCCGGGGATGGAGGCGCCGGGCGACCTCGAGATCCGGACCGTGCGGCCGATGAAGGCGGGACGGGTGGATCTGTATGTGATGACGGAGCGGGCAGCGACGCCGCAAGCGTGGCGCGGGGACATGGACCGGATGATCGCGCGGGAGAGCCGGGTGAGCCTGGCGCAGGCGCGGAAGCAGCATGAGGCCTGGTGGAGCGGGTTCTGGAACCGGAGTTGGATTCGAGTAAGTGGGGACGCGGATGCGGAGGCGGTGACGCGCGGGTATGCGATGCAGCGGTGGATGATGGGGGCGTCGGGCCGCGGGGCGATGCCGGCGAAATTCAACGGCGGGTTATTCAGCATTGGGGACTATAACAGCGACGGGAAGCCGGCGGCTGGGCCTTACGATCCAGCGAAGGGAGAGCTGACTCCGGATTTCCGGCGGTGGGGCGCGGAGTACTGGTTTCAGAACAACCGTCTGCTGTACTGGCCGGCGGTCGCGGCGGGCGATGAGGATTTACTGCGGAGTTTCTTCGGGATGTACCGGAAGGCGCTGCCGCTGGCCGAGGACAGGAACCGTCTGTATTACAAGCACGGCGGGGCGGCGTTTGCGGAGACGATTTACTTTTGGGGGACGCCGAGTAATGTTGACTTTGGCTGGGGGAATCCGGATGTGACGATGGTGAACCCGTTCATCCGGCATCACATCAACGGCAACTTGGAATTGACGGCGATGATGCTGGATGCGTGGGACGATACCCGGGACGAGGCGTTTGCGCGGCAGACGCTGCTGCCGATTGCGTGGGCGGTGACGACCTACTTCGATGAACATTGGAAGAGAGTGGACGGTAAGCTGCATTTCGATCCGTCGCAGTCGCTCGAGACAGACCGGCCATCGGTGAATCCGGCTCCGGACATCGCGGGGTTGATGTTTGTGCTTCCGAGACTGCTGGCGCTGCCGGAGACGCTGACGACGGCGGAGCAGAGGGCACGGTGGAAGGAGATGCTGGCAGATCTGCCTCCGCTGCCGCGCGGCACCACGAACGCCGAGGGCAAGCAGCCTGAACCGGAGACGCAGGCCGATCCGAAGGGAAAGCCGATTCTGTGGACGGCGGCGCATTGGACTCCGACGCGGAACGGGCGGCCGGGGAATGTGGAGAACCCGGAGTTATACGCGGTGTTTCCATATCAGTTGTTCGGGGCGGGGCTGCCGGATTTGGAATTGGCGCGGAATACGTTTGCGGCGCGGCGGTTTCCGGCGATGACGTGCTGGACGCAGGGAGGGATGGACGCGGCGGTGCTGGGGTTGGCGGACGAGGCCCGGCGGCACGTGGTGGCAAACTTCACGGCGTATGGGGTGGAACGGTTTCGATGGTTCTGGCGGCAGGGGCACGACTCGGAGCCGGATCTGGATAACGGGGGAGCGGGGTCGGTGGCGCTGCAGTTGATGTTATTGCAGGAGCGAGGGGATAAGATTCTGCTATTGCCGGCTTGGCCGAAGGGGTGGGATGTGGAGTTCAAG
>JAJYKC010000535.1 GCA_021788955.1 Acidobacteriota bacterium | reverse complement strand
GGCGACGTCCAACTTCCCCGCCCCGATCCGCAACTCCACCCTCACCATCTCCGAGTTGTCCAAATCCACCGACACCGGTTCGGTCTGCGTCGGCCCCGGCGGCTCGGTGTTCACGTCGCACGCGCCGAGCACGGCGGCCAGCACGGCGGCGGCGATCAGCCCAGCCTTCGGGCATTGAAGCATTGATGGCATAAGCGATTCTCCCCGGAAACCCACCCGGCGCAGGCCGGCGCCACAGTGCGCGTTCCGTTAAAGAATACGCCATCGGCCCACCGCTTGTTCCGCGCCACCCGCTCCTCTGATAGTCTGTATCGGGGAGGTGCGCCGTGAAACGTCTTCTAACTCTCGCACTTTTGCTCGCCGGAACCGCGCTCGCCGAAACCTGGAACGGCACTTTGGTTGACGTCATGTGCCGCGGCAAGGATCTGGCCAGCCACACGCGCCAGTGCGCGCTCGACTGCGCACGTAGCGGGTTCGCCGTCGTTACAGCCGACGGCAAGTTCCTCAAACTGGATGAAGCCGGCAACGCCAAGGCCCTCGCCGCTCTGAAAGCCAGCAGCAAGGACAGCGACCTCAAGGTCCGCATCGCCGGCGCCGCCAAAGACGGCGTGATCCAGGTCGACACGCTCGATCTCCTGCCCTAAACCCCGGCTTCCCGGGACCCGGCCTCGTTGGGCCGTCGTAATAGCAGGTATGATCCCCGTTCTGGTTTCCGTCTGGCTCGCCGGTTGCTCCGGTTCAGGCCCCACCGCCGACGCCGTCGAGATCATGCGGCGCGTCGGCTGTAACCAGGACCGCGCCCTCCAGTCCCGCCTCGGCTTCGTCTACGATCAGAAACTCTTCCTCCAGATGCGCCGCGCCAACGGCAAACCCGCCCGCCGCGAGAAGCGCGAGTATACCGTTACCCCGGCGGCCAAGGGCATTGACAAGAAACTCACCCATTTCGAAGGCGCCTACTGGACGCACGGCCGCATGGTCAGATACGACAAACCCGGCTATGAATACAAAAACGTCGACATCGACGGCAGCCTGATCGACGGAATGGCCAATGACCTCACCGGCGACAAGAACTCGCGCGACGGCATCGGCAACGGCTTATTTCCCCTCCGAACGCGCGAACAGCAGGGCTGCCTGTTTAAGCTGCTCGGCCGCGAGGACTACCGCGGCCGTCCCGCCTACCGCATCAGCTTCGAACCACCCCACGATTCACCCGGCGACTCCGGCGACTCGGGCGACGACGGCTCCTGTGGCGCATGGAAAGGCGAAGCCCTCATCGACGCCACCGACTACCAGCCCATCTCGGTCGAAACCAAACTCGCCTGGAAAATTCCGGGCATGGTCAAGGTCCTGCTCGGAACTAACATCGAGGGCCTCGGCTTCAGCGTCTCCTACGCCCGCTTTGGCGACGGCGTCTGGTTCCCGGTCAGCTACGGCGCCGAATTTCACGTCCGCGCCGTCTTCTTCTACGCGCGGAACATGAGCGTCTCGCTCGAAAACAAAGATTTCCGCCAGGCCAAAACCGAAACGTCGATACAATATCACGGCGAAGCCTCCACAAGCCCCAAGCCCCAGCCCGAAAAGGACTGACCCGGCCCCGGGGTGGCGCCGCTCCTCGTGCAAGACTACAAACTGATGGAGCAGAAACCCAACGCGGCCGCGGCCCACGGCGCCTTCACCGTCACCCACGGCATCGCCCACTGGACGAAGGCAAGTCTCTTCTCCCATGCCGGCAAGAAGACCGAGTGTCTGGCCCGCTTTTCCACCCCCGGCGCCGAACGCACGCCCCTCGGCTTCGACTTGAGATTCTTCACCGAAGAAGGCGATTGGGACTTGGTCGGCACGAGCATCCCGGTGCACTTTGTCCGCGATCCCAGCATCGAGCCGCCACCCCGCGTGAGAGACTTTTGGCCGCTTTCCCCCGAGTCCCTTCACTACATAACGCTCTTGTTCAGCGACCGCGGCGCTCCCTCGAGTTACCACCAGATTAACGGCTACCCGCGCCAAACCTTCCGCCTCATCAACGCGAACAACGAACCCGTCTGGTGCAAATTCCACTGCAAGACGATGCAGGGCGCCACCAGCCTCACCCGCGCTCACGCCGGCAACAGCCTCCCCAAGTGGTGCCTTGCGGCGCAGATCATGACCGAAGCCGAGGCAGCCACGCTCGAATACAATCCATTCAACCTCACCAAAATCTGGCCGCAAAGCCGCTTCCCGCTACACGAAGTTGGCATCCTCGAACTTAACCGCGCCGCCGAAGCCGCGCAGGAAGACTTCGATCCCGCCAAGCTCGTCCCCGGAATCAGTCGCCCGCCGGCCCAGGCGACACCGGCCGGCTCCTCTGACAATGACGATTACTCGCAGCCCGGCAATCTCTTCCGCCTGATGATCGCCGCCGAGCGCGAACGCCTCATCTTCAACCTTGTCGCCGCCATGCAAGGCGTGCCCGAGCCCATCCTGCTGCGGCAAATCTGCCAATTCTTCCTCTGCGATCCCGCCTACGGCAAGCTCATCGCCGACGGCCTCGGTCTCTCCCTCGACCAGGCGCTGGCTCCGGAATTAGTCCGTCCGAAAACAGCGATAGGGTAGG
>JAJYKC010000534.1 GCA_021788955.1 Acidobacteriota bacterium | reverse complement strand
TTTAAACGGCCAAAAATCAGAACGCGGAGAAGCCGAAGGCTCCTCCGCGTTTCAATTGCCGGTTGAGCGCGCTTAGAAGTGGTAGGCCACGCCGACAGCAGGGTAGAAGATGTTGTACCAGCGCTTTGTAGTTAACTGAGTGTAGCCCATATCCGGCACCTTCGTGACAAAGCTGCGGAACTCGGCACGCAAGTCGAAGCTGGGGCTGAGTTCGTAGGCAATTCCGCCGCCGAACAGTCCGCCCACTTCGGTCTGCTGTTTGGCGTCGAGGGTTTGGGTACCGGAGTTGATGATTGGGAGAAAGATGATCGCCGCCGGGCCAGCTTCGGCGAAGGGGTTCCAGTTCTTGTAAACAAACGACTTCACAAACGCGCCCGAGATCTCCTGGGTACGCGTGAGGATGTTGTAGTGGTTGGGGTTCGCGAAGTACCCGATCTTGTTCTCGTACGTCATGCCGTAGTTGGCTTCGAGAGCGCTCGTCGGCGTGAGCATATAGCGATAGCTGAGCAGTCCGCCGTAAGCCGGCGTGGAGTTCACTTGCACGGTGGTGGAAGAGGCCATAAACGGCTCAACCAATCCAAACGCACTCAGACTGATATCCTGGCGGCTTTCCTGTGCGCGGCCCATCGTTGCACATGCGGCAAGCAAAGCGACTAAAAAGGCGATCTTCTTCATTCGATCCTGATCCTCACGACTTCAACAACCGTGCGGGTAGCTACGAGCCTAAAGAATTCCGCGCACTGGTCCGGTGCCCCGGATTACCCCGGAGTCCCGCTCCAAGAATTGTAAATGCCCGGGGCGGGTTGGGGTGCATTCCCAGTTTTTCATGGAATGGCATTAGAACATCTCCTGCTTAGACGCGGAACTTTGTGAATGGGAAGTGGAAAAACAGGGAGCAGGGAACGGAACCATGAACAGGGAACCATGAACAGGTTTGGAAAGGCCATGCGATTGAGTGAACAGGGGATGAGGAAGCTGCGATCGACGAATGTGTTTCTCTTTTCTACTCCCTACTTCCCCATTCCCGATCCGCTGTTCCCTGTTTTTCGTCTTACTCCGGCGGTCCCACCGTCACCACAAAGTACGATGCCGGCTCGCTCTGGCTGGCGTTATAGACCGTGTGCCGGTCGCCGGCGATGCACACACCCATCTCGCCTGCAACCAGGTCGTGCGTCACTCCTGCGGTCATCAGCCGCACCGTGCCTTCGTGAATAAGCCAGATCTCTGTGTGTTTGTGCGTGCCGATCGGCTCTGGCGGCGCGCCCGGCGCCAGACGCGTAAAATGCGCCTCCAGACGAATGTTGTCCGGCAGCATTCCCATCAAAAACCGCTCCGACATGCGCGGCGAGGGATGCGGATGGGCCGGCGCTATCTGGGGATAACGCCCTGAAACGAGCTTGGGCAGTTCCATTGGTGCCGCATGCTGTTGCTCCAGCCCGGAAGCCGGCGTCTCCCCCTCAACCACAGGCGCAAGCGCAGTGGCCGCCGCCAGCAAAGGCAATAACGTGGAAAATTCCCGTCGATTCATGATCCTCCTCGTGCTTCGATTGATCCGGTACCGATGTGACAAGCAAATACTCTTCCGGTGCTTCCGCCAGCTACGCTGCCTTACTGTCCAGAAATCAGCCGCACCGGCCCCAAAATTCCTGACGTCACGGGCTCCAGATGATCCATATCCTGCGGCGCAAACTTTTCGCCGTAGCGCAGATTCAAGAGCCGGTAATCCGGTGCCGCGCGGCCCGCCAACTCGTTAATGGCTGTATTTGCCACCACAATCTTCAACTGGTTGCTACCCGCCTGCACCAGTGCGGTCACATCTAGTCGATATGGCGGATGCCACAACGATCCTGCTGGCTTTCCGTTGACATACACCATAGCCGCCTCGCGAATCGGCGGATCGTACCAGACGCGCGTGCCCGGCTGGTGCAGCGTCTCGCGCGCCACCGGCGTCCCCTCACCAAAGTCCAGAATCACGCGCCCGGACTTTGCCACCGTCGCGGGAATCTCCACCGTGCGTCCGTACGTCGCGGTTCCCGAGTAGTACTTCTCCGCCTCCAGCGCCGTCCAGGACTCAAGCGCCGACATCGATACTGTCGCATGTGTCTTGTCGAACGTTACCCTCCAGTCGCGCGAGAGATCGATGGGCGCGAACGGAGCAGCCTCGCGATGTTCGACCGGCGCCGCTCCTTCGCGGAAGACCACAACCCGCGACTCGTAAGGCGCCAGGTCGAAGTGAATTGTCGGCCCCGCTCCCGCTCCCTTAATCCTTCCCGTGAACGGATCCCACCACTCCGCGCCGCCCCGAGCCGCGCGAAACGTCGCGTCGAACACGTGCGGGCGGTTGTCGGTGTTGGCAACAAAGTACACGTCTGCGCCATGTAGCTTGCGATGGATAAAGCCCACCGCCTGCGCCGCCGGCGAAAGCGCCACATCGGGCTTGATCGCCGCGCCAATCGCCGCCCCCAAATCCGCCGTGCTTGCCACCACCTTTACGTTCTTCACGCCCGGCGCGGCCAGCACCTGCGAAATCTGCTCGACAGCCGCCGTGTCGCGCGGCCCTTCAATCACGCCCGGCGCCCGCGAAGGCAGGCTCCTGACGGC
>JAJYKC010000533.1 GCA_021788955.1 Acidobacteriota bacterium | reverse complement strand
TTCCGCCATATTCCGCGCACCGCACCGGTTGTGGTCGTCGAGGCGGTCTGGCAGTACAGCCATCACGTGCTGCATGGCCTCTACTCGCATCGCGGCCCGATCCTGACGGTGGCCAACTGGAGCGGCGAATGGCCCGGCCTGGTCGGCATGCTGAACCTCAACGGGTCGCTCACCAAGGCGGGGGTGAAATACGATTCGCTCTGGAGCTCCGACTTCCAGGACGCCTTCTTCCGGGATAACCTCGGCCGCTGGCTGCGCGGCGAGCCCGTCCAATACGACCTTTCCCACGTGCATCCGCGGATGCGGCCGAAACCGGACGCGCCATCGCAGGCGACCTCCGCGAACAGAAGGCCATCCTCGGCGTCTTCGACGAAGGCTGCATGGGCATGTACAATGCCATCATTCCGGACGAACTGCTGCATGCGACCGGCGTCTTTAAGGAGCGCCTGAGCCAGTCCGCCCTCTACGCCGAAATGCGCCGCACTTCGGACGAGGAAGCCGGCGCCGTTCGCGCGTGGCTTGACGCGAAAGGCGTGCGGTTCCGCACTGGTCCGGACCCGGAAACCGACCTCACCGACGCGCAGATCCTCGAGCAGTGCAAGATGTACATCGCCGTGCTCCGCATCGCCGCCGACTTCGGCTGCGACGCCATCGGCATCCAGTATCAGCAGGGATTGAAGGACATCTGCCCCGCCTCGGACCTTGCCGAGGGTCTGCTCAACAACGTCGACCGCCCGCCCGTCCGCTCCCGCTCGGGCGAGGAACTCTACCCCGGCAACGCCCTGCCGCACTTCAATGAAGTGGACGAGTGCGCCGGCCTGGACGCTCTTGTCACCAACCGCCTGTGGCGCAGGCTCGGCTACGCGCCCGAAACGACGCTGCACGATCTCCGTTACGGGGAAGACTACAACGGCGAGTTCGTCTGGGTGTTCGAGATTTCCGGAGCCGCGCCGCCCGCGCATCACACCGGCGGCTATGCGGGCACGGTCAGCGAGCGGCAGCCTCCGATGTACTTCCACTTGGGCGGCGGCACGCTGAAAGGCGTCGCCAAGCCTGGGGAAGTCGTATGGAGCCGCATCTTCATCGCCGACGGCAAGCTGAAGGCCGACCTCGGCCGCGCCAGGGTTCGCGAGCTGCCGCGGGAGGAAACCGAACGCCGCTGGGCGATCACCACGCCGCAATGGCCCATCATGCATGCCGTCACGTGCGGTGTTAGCCGCGACCAGATGATGGCCCGCCACAAAGCGAACCACATCCAGGTGGCCTACGCCCCGTCGGAGGAAGCCGCCAAACACGCGCTGGCCGCCAAGGCTGCGCTGTTCGACTCGCTCGGCCTCGAAGTCGCCATCTGCGGCACCGGCCACGGGCTGAAGTAGCGCACGGGGCCGCGCGGCGCCGTCGTACGATGCGCAGAAAGGCCGGCAGATCACTTCCGCCGGAGTCCGCCCTGGTATAACTGTGGTCATACTGAAGGGGGGAAGACTGCGGTATCGATGCCAGACGATCTTTTCCGTTTAGCGGAAGCCGCTGCCCGCAGGCTCCACGTTTCCAGAAGCGAACAGTACGCCAAGGCGATTGCGGAATACCTGACGCGGCGACAGGACAATGCCATAACGGAACGTCTGAACGAGGTGTACGCGCATCGCCGGGCGAAACTCGACCCCGGACTGCACCGCGCCCAAGTGAAATCTCTCGAGAAGGATGCCTGGTAGACAGTAACCGAAATTCAGCGCGGAGAGATCTGGTGGGCGGATATACCGGAGCCACGGCGTTCTGAACCTGGCTACCGTCGACCGGTGCTTGTGGTCCAAGCTGATGCCTTCAATCTCAGCCGGATTCAGACCACAATCGTCGCGGTCATTACGACCAACCTGGACCTCGCCGAAGCCCCCGGCAACGTCCTGCTGCCGGCGCGCTTGTCGGGGTTGCCCCGCGATTCGGTCGTGAACGTCAGTTAGTGATTGACCCTCGATCGGGGCTTTCTGACCGAATACGCCCGCACGCTGCCGCCGCGATTGCAGCGATCGGTGGATGAGGGGCTGCGCGTGGTGCTGCAGCTTTAGGAATTTGGCGTGTTCCATTTCTGCATTCACCGCGAAAGAGACAATACGACCAAGTGGAGGAAGCGGAATTCTCCCGGTGTGACCCGTTCAAGCTCCCCGTCGCGCCGCGACTATTCGCAGCGCACGAAATCTGGCCTGCTGATCAGCGCGGATGACATCTCCGAGTACCTTCCTCTTATCGTCAGAACGGAGATACGCTCGAACCGTGCTCAGCTTGTAACCAGAGAGTTCCGCTACCTCCTCATCCGTTAACCCGCGCTCAGAATCCCCGAGCATCTCGTCGCGAAGCCGGCGAAGATTAGAGGCTTCGTCTGGTTCTGACGCCTCTTGAGGATCGGAATCTGCCTCTTGCGCAGCCTCGCCGATCCCAGGCTCACGGGTGACTTCTGGGTCGAGAATCAAGAGCTCTGGGAGGTGCACTTTCTTGACGCCGATCTGATTCCGCTTGCAAACGTCTATCAACTTTTCGCCATCGATTAAGTACACGATGCGCTGGTTCTGGCCAGGTTTTGCCTCATCTCGCGCTTCTTGGCTGAAGTG
>JAJYKC010000532.1 GCA_021788955.1 Acidobacteriota bacterium | reverse complement strand
GGCGATCATCAGAAACGGTTTCCCGTCGACGATCATCCGGAGAGCCGTGCCCTGCCTTTCAAGGCGCGGGATCGCCGCGGCGGCCTTGGTCTGGGAACGCACCGCGACACCCAGCAGCGCGCATCCAGCGAAAATCCACATGAAAATCGTTCGTAGTTTCATAATCAACCTTAAGATCGGGCTACTCGAACGTCAGGAGTCCATTTTCACTAAGTCCCATGGTTTGCGGTAAGGCCGGAAAAGAAACTGATTGGCCTCCGCATCATTCGGAAAGTTTCGCTCCTCGCCGTCCCACTTCACTTTGCGCGCCGTCCAATATGCCACGTTCCCGATGCACCCGATCGTAGTCGCCCGGACACCCACCTCGATATTCGCAAACGGCTCCTTCCGGGCGCGCACGAAATCCACGAAATTCTTGGTGTGCAAGGGAGTCGGCTCGTCCTCGTTCATCATCATCTTTTCCATCCGCGGAACCCAGGTCATTCCTCGGCGCCCCGGTCCACGCCCGCCGCCTCCCTCCGGCAGCTTGGGTTCGGAATAAAGCTCCATCCCAATGCGGTCAACGAACAGCGCCGCCTCGGCCCCGTAAAACGCCATCCCATGCGGGCGGTCCTCCGGCCCCAACATGCCGTAATAGCGCATGCCCGGCGTCCGGCCGCCCAAGCCGTGGCCGTTATAGTTACTGGCCTCGTAATTCAAAATGAAGGTCGGATACTCAATGATGCAAGTCTGCATGTCATAGATGTCGCCCGCAGTCTTCTTATTGAATCGCACCGCCGACGAGACCGCCGTCGTCGGCAGATCGACTCCCATGATCTGATGCACCGAATCGAAACGGTGGTTGCCGTAATCGGTGATGATCCCATTGGTGTAGTCCATGAAGGACCGGTAACTCAGCCGGTTGTGATTGAACGGCACGTTCGGCGCCGGCCCCAGCCAGGCATCCCAATTCAAATCAGCCGGCGGATCGCTGTCCGGCACAGGCGGATTCCCATAAGCCATGCCCATGTAGTTCCAGGCGCGCACGAAATGAACTTCGCCGATTCTGCCGCTCTGAATCATCTTCGCCGCCTCGGCGATATGGTCCGCCGAGCGGTGCTGCGTCCCGATCTGCACGATACGCTGATTGCGCCGGACAGCCGCAACCATGGCCCTGGCTTCGCCTAGCCGGTAAAATACCGGTTTCTCCAGGTAGACGTCTTTGCCGGCTTCGCAGGCCAGAATCAGCATCTGTGCGTGCCAGGGATCCGGGGTGGCGACGATCACGGCATCGATATCTTTGTCCGCCAGCAACTCACGAAAATCGTTGTACGTCTTCGCCTGCGGCGCCCATCGCTTCGCCGCGTCCATGCGCCTGCCGTAAACGTCGCACAGCGCCGCGATTTCGACATGGCGCGGTTCTCTCAGGCGCGGGTCGACATTGCCATCGTGGTAGTTGCCGGGCGCTACAGCCTGGATGTCCTCCAGAGTTCCCCGCATCAGGCGCGCGTCGAGCGTACCGCGCCCTCCGCACCCAATGAGGCCAACGCGGAGTCTGTCGTTAGCGCCAGAAACACGCTGGTAAGAAACCACCGTTAAAGCCGCGGCGCCGGCGCCTGCGGTTTTCAGAAAGTCGCGTCTCTCCATATGGCGTTTCGCCGTCCTTTCCGAATCACCCGCCTGGATTCTACACCCGCGCCGCGAATGACGTGTGCGCGCAACGAGGACCCAACGATCCTTACAGCTCCAGGATCACCACTGCCGACCGTGGTGGTACCTGCACTGACCCATCGGCAGGTGCCGCATCCGGCCGCTCCGGACTGACGAACGAAAGCGGTCGGGTGCCAGGCAACGTCACACGCACCGACATCGCCCGGCCCTGCTCGAGATTGATCGCTACCACCGCCCGCTTCCCACTCTTCGCCGCGAACACCGTATAGCGATGGTTCCCGTCAGCCGCCACCGTTGCCCCCAGCGTATCCCGGAACTCCGCGTCCCAAAGATACTCACGGTACCTCCGCCGCAGCGCGTCCACCTGTTTCCCATATGCGAGTGTCAGCGGAAAGTCCGTCACATGCCCTTTGAAGTTATAGGGCTCGTAACTGATGATGTAGCGGTACGCCAGCGCGAGGTTGATTTCATCGCGCGCATCGAAGCCGCGGACCGCAGCCATGAGAGGCGCCTGAGGATCGATATAGCGCAGCGCATGCCGCGTGTCGGGACCGATGCGGTAATATCCGAGCGTATAGTAGGGCATCAGCCAGTCGCCGGGACCTTCGCCGGAGAAAAGAAAGTCCAGGTTCCGTTCGTCCGCGGCAGCTCGAAACTGTTTCGCCAGCGGAATGTCGCTGCCGAACAGGTAGCCGGGCGGCCGATAGCCGTGATTGGGACTGAAGTTGTAAATCACGCCGTTGTGCTGCATCACTTCATCGAACAGCCAGCCAGCCGCGCCAAGCGCCAGAATCTTTTCGAACTCGCGCGTGGCGATATCGCGATACTCCGGGCTGCAGACGTCCATAATCGCGCGGCGGCGGTTGTTGATTCCGGCGAGCTGCGTGGGCGTCGTGTAACTATAGCCGTTCGATTCGTACTTATTGCCCCACGTATCCACGGCTTCGTACTTATACA
>JAJYKC010000531.1 GCA_021788955.1 Acidobacteriota bacterium | reverse complement strand
AACGTGAATGTCGCCACCGGGATGCTCAACGTTGCGGGCATCGATGGCAACGGACGGGCTCTGAGAAACATGGATTACAACACGCCGGCTCCGCGCGTCGGTCTCGCGTACTCGCTCGACTCGGACCGCAAGACCGTCGTCCGCTCGGGCTTCGGCATCTCTTACGTGGATATGGACGCCGGCGGCGCCCAACTGTACAAGAACCCGCCGTACTTCTTCAGCCAAACCATCACGTCCAACATCGGCGGCACGCCGCCAATCCTCATCAGCCAAGGTCTGCCGACGCCGGTGCCTCCCAGTATCACCAACGAAGCCCAGCTCTCATCCGGCAACCTCAACGCGTGGGACTACAACCTGAAAGAGACCCGCATCATTCAATGGAGCTTCGGAGTGCAGCGCGAGCTCCGGTCCGATCTCATGCTCGACGTGAGTTACGTAGGCACCCGCGGCCAGGGACTGGTGGTCAATGCGGTAAACCTCAACCAGTCCATTCCCGGGCCAGGCGGGCAGGGCCCGCGCCGCCCTTACGCCGCGCTCAATCCGAACCTCATCAATCTTCCCTACCGCACCAACGCGGGCGACTCGAAGTACGAATCCCTGCAGGTCCACCTGGAGAAGCGCTTCTCCCACGGCCTGATGCTGGACTTCGCCTACACCTACGCCAGCTACCTCGCCGACTCCGGCAACATCAACGGGGGCGGAAACGGCGACATCCAGAACGCTTTTTGCATTGCCTGTAACTGGGGGCCCACGCCGGACGACTATACCCATGTGGTCAGCATTAACCACGTGTGGGAAATTCCCTTCGGTCCGCACCGCTCGTACCTCAATCACGGTATCTGGAGTCAACTTCTCGGCAATTGGGACATCAACGGAATCTGGAGCATGAATAGCGGCGGCCGCTTCACCCCCATCCTCGGCACCAACGTTTCCAACTCGGCGGGCGGCGGCAGCCAGCGGCCCAACCGCATCGGGAGCGGCGCGCTTGCCACGGGCCAGCAGAACATCTATCACTGGTTCAACACCGCGGCCTTCATCGCGCCCGCCGCCTACACTTTCGGCAACTCCGGCACCGGCATCCTCGCCGGCCCCGGAATGTTTAATGTCAACGGCGGAATCACCCGCCAGTTTGCCATCACGGAACGCTATGGGCTGCAGTTCCGCGCCGAATGGTTCAATGCCTTTAACCATGCCAATTTCAACGTGCCCAACGCGGTCATTGGCACCGCGCCCGCCGGCATCATCGGTGGCACCGGCCCGGCACGCATCATCCAGCTCGCGCTAAAACTCGATTTTTAACATCCGATGCCCGAAGTCTCACGCCGATCTTTCCTCCAATCCGCCGCGGCGCTGGCAGCCTGCCCCGCCGGCGCCAGCCCTGTGCCGCCCTCGTCCGGCAAGCCGCCGAACATCGTCCTGCTGATGTCCGATCAGCATCGCCGGGACGCCATGGGCGCCGCCGGGAGCCGGGTCGCACAGACGCCAAACCTCGACCGCCTCGCGCACGAAGGCGTACGCTTCAGTAGCGCCTACACCGCGAATCCGGTCTGCACGCCGTCGCGCGCGTCGATGCTGACCGGTCTGTTCAGCCATCACAACCAGACCTATAACAACAGGACTCCCTGGCCGCGGCGGTATCCCACACTCGCCCATTACTTGTCCCGCGCCGGATACCAGACTGCGTTGATCGGCAAAATGCACTTTGTCGACGACCAGACCCACGGCTTCGACTACCACCTCGACTTCAACGACTGGTTTCAGGAGCTTGGCCCGAAAACCCGCCTCTACGCCAATGAACTGGCGTTCCCCAACTCCGGCTCCGGCCTTCCCCAGATTGACGACCTTTGGCGCGACAACGGCGATCCCTGGAAAAACGACCGGGAATCCGACGGGCGCCTTGGCCCCGTCGCCGTCGGCCGCGTTTCTCGCATTCCCGAGCAGGACCAGTTCGAGACCTTCGTCGCCCGGGAGTCCGTGCGCTTCCTGCGCGAGCATGGACGGGAAGCGCCGTTCTTCCTGGTGACGTCGTTCCTCAAGCCGCACGATCCGTTCATGCCCATCCAGCGCTTCGCGGACCGCTTCCGCCCCGAAGACATGGTGCTTTCGCCCACTTTCGGTAAGGTCGATCTCAGTACCGCCCCGGAAGAAGTTCGCCGGTCGATTCTCCGCAACCGTCCCACGCCCGAGCTGAGCGACCCGGAACAAGCGCGACGGCGCATGGCGTTCTACTTCGCGTCTCTCGCCCAGATGGACGACTGTCTTGGCAAGGTCCTCGCCGCCCTAGACGAACTGGACCTCACGCGCGACACAATCGTGCTCTACACGTCCGACCACGGCGAAATGCTCAGCGACCACGGCATGTGGCAGAAGTTCCAGTTTTACGAACCGTCCTGCGGCATTCCGCTTCTGGTTCGCGCTCCGGGCATCGCCCCGGCGGGAAGCGTGTGCGAGATGCCTGTCAGCAACGTGCAGTATGTAAACACGATCTGCGAACTGTGCGGTGTCCCGCGGCCGGAAGGTCTCGACGGGGCAAGCTTCGCCCACCAGGTCCGCAACCCCGGCGACGCGCCGCCCACCACGGTCTATTCCGAGTATGCGCTGCACTCGAGGGG
>JAJYKC010000530.1 GCA_021788955.1 Acidobacteriota bacterium | reverse complement strand
TGCAGTAACTGGATCGAATCCTCCAGCCCATGCGCCTTCATCTCCTCGAGCGCCTTCAGCGCCTCGCTCACCGTCAGCCCGAACTTCGAACGGAACCCGCCCGACGACTTCCAACGTCCCGCTCCCCGGCTCGCCAGCTTCACCCGCAGCCCGATCACCGGTTTCACTCCAACCCGCTCGGAGTGTTTCACGATCAGGTCCAGCTCGGTATACTTTTCCACCACCGGAATGATGTGCCGGCCGATCTTCTTCGCCAGCATCACCATCTCGATGTATTCGTCGTCCTTAAACCCGTTGCAGATGATCGGCGTGTTGTTATCGGCGATCGCCATCACCGCCAGCAACTCCGGCTTCGAACCCGCTTCCAGCCCGAACCCGTACGGCCGCCCAAACTCCAGCACCTCTTCCACAACCTGCCGCTGCTGGTTCACCTTGATCGGATAAACGCAGCAATAGTTCCCGCGGTAATTGTGTTCGTGGATCGCGTCATGAAACGCCTGGTGTACTTCGCCCAACCGGTGCTTCAGTATCTCCGCGAACCGGATCAGGATCGGCAGCGAAATGCCGCGAAGCTCCAGCTTCTCGGTCAGCTCCTTTAGATCGATCCCGCGATTCGGATCTTTACCTGGATGCACCCACAGGTGCCCGTTATCGCCGACGGAAAAGTAGCCTTTCCCCCAACTGGCGACGTCGTACAACTCCGACGCATCGCCGGTCGTCCATCGCTCGGCGGGCTCGCGAACCGTCGTCTCGCTAAGTTTCAAATCCGTGACTCCGTCTCCTACGCCTCCGGGAAGGCTAAAACTTCAGTGTCCGCTGAATCCCCGCCGCCCGCAAGTGTTTTTCACGGCCCGCGCGGCGCGCCCCGGTTTCAGTACCCTGAATCTCGTGACGCCCGAGCAATCCCAAGCCCTCGCCGCCGGCGGAACCATTCTCACTCCCACCGCCCGCCTCGCCACCCGCCTCCGTGCCGAATACTCCTTCGCGCAGTCCGCCACCGGACTCCGCGCCTGGTCCACTCCCGACATTCGCCCGCTCGACCGTTTCCTGGAAGACGCCTGGCGCGCCTGGCTCTACACCGCTCCGTCGCAGGCCGCGCCCACTCTGCTCACCCGCCACCAGGCGCTCTCCGTCTGGGAACAGTCCATCCCCGCCGGCGACTGGCCCTTGCTCGACATCCCCGGCACCGCCGCCAACGCCCTCCGCGCCTGGAACCTCGCACAGGCTTATCGCCTTCCTCTGAACAGCGGCGCCTTCCAGGCCCACGAGGATTCCGTAGCCTTCCTACACTGGGCACACGAATACGAACAACGCTGCCGCGACGAACGCTGGCTCGACGAAGCCACCCTCCCGGATTTTCTCTCCGGCCGCATCAAGGCCCGCGAAGTCGATCTCCCCCGCCGGATCTTCTATACCGGCTTCGATCCCCTCCCGCCCGCCGTCGACGAATTTCTGAACGACGTCCTCCACGCCCACGCGCTCGCCGTTCCCACCCACGCCGCCGCCCCGGCCCTCCAGCGCTTCCCCAGCCTCGTCGAAGAAGCCCGCGCCGCCGCCCTCTGGGCTCGCGCCGCGCTTATGCGCAACCCCTCCACCCGCCTCGCCCTCATCGTCCCTGACCTCGACGCACGCCGCCTCGAACTCGATCACGCCCTCCGCCTCGAACTCGCCCCCCAACCCTTCTCCGCATCCGCCCCCTTCCACATCGCCCTTGGCGCCCCCATCGCCGCCGCTCCGCCCGTCTGCGCCGCTCTCGCCTGGCTCACCCTCCTGCTCGAAGGACTGCCCTCCGCCGAAGCCCTCGCTCTCCTCCGCTCGCCCTACATCGCGCCCGCCCCCCAGGAATCCGCCGCCCGCGCCGAACTCGACATCAATCTCCGCCGTCGGAATCGATATTCGATAACGATGTCCGATATCATCTCACGCGCCGATTCCTGCCCCGTCCTCCGCGCCGCCGCCCTCGACTGCCGCGCGCAAGCAAACACCCTGCCGGACCGCGCTTCCCCCCACGCCTGGGCCGAAGCCTTCGCCAAACTGCTCGCCACCGCCCACTGGCCCTCCGCCCCGGACCTCACCAGCCCCGAGTATCAAGCCGTCGAGGCCTGGACCCACCTGCTCGCCGCCTACGCCTCGCTCGATGTGACCCTGCCGCCGCTCAACAAAAGCGCCGCCCTCTCGCGCCTCCGCCGCATGGCGCAGGCCCAACCCTTCCAGGTCCAGAACGAAGGCGCCCCGCTCCAGGTGATGGGACCGCTCGAATCCGCCGGCCTCGATTTCGACGCCCTCTGGCTCACTGGCGCCAACGAAAGTTACTTCCCTGCCCCTGCCAATCCCAATCCCTTCCTGCCCCTTTCGCTCCAACGCGCCGCCCGCCTGCCCGGATCCTCGAGCGACCAGTCCCTCGCCTTCTCCACTCACCTGCTCGCCCGCATCGGTCAAGCCGCCCCCTCCCTCACCTACAGTTACGCCGATCACTCCGGCGACGAGCCCATCCGTCCTTCCCCGCTCATCGCCGGCGCCTGGGAACAGCAGCCCAACTCCCTCCGCACCCACGCCCTCGCGCCCCTCGATCGCGTCGCCGAATCGCACGGCCCGGCCATCGCCAAACCCGAACAACCCGGCGGC
>JAJYKC010000529.1 GCA_021788955.1 Acidobacteriota bacterium | reverse complement strand
GAGGCTGCCTGAGCAGCGGATGCAGAGGGGATTGGGAACGGGCGGATTGTAGACCTGCTCAATCTGCCCGTAGAGCGCGCCCTTCACTTCGCGGATGACGACAAGCGATTTCACCTCGCCGGTGAGGTCATCGACTGTCTTCCAAAGCCCGGCCGGGGAGGCCATGGAAGCGGCCGGAGCGGCGGCCTTGGCGCTCTGTGCCGGCGCGCGCGCGAACAGCAGGAACGGCACCATGAGGGCAGAGGCGCACGAAGAACGGAGGAGCTTCAACAACGTGATTTTCTCTCCCTATAACCAGGCCGTCGGCTCGCTGCGGCGCGTACTGAATTAGACGGTCTTGCCCGCTCTTTAGCCACAGTCTACGCCATACGAGCAAAGGAGCTCCGAACGGGCATCGCGTGATCCTGGGGCGCACTATCCCGGATCGTGCCATCCCGGATCGGAAGCAAGAACAAAGACCCGACGGACCACGCCGGCCTGTTTTTCACCGGCAGGGAGTGCGCGCCTATAATGGCTGCGCGGTTCGGGAGGCACGAAATGAAGTTCGGTATTCATTCGCTTTTGTTTCATGAGACGTTTCTGGAGAAGGACCTTCCGCTGCTGGATGAGATCAAGCGGATGGGCTTCGACGCTGCGGAGATCATCCCCTTCGACCCGGACGGGTTTCCGGCCGCCAAGGTGCGCCGGGCCGCGGCCGACCTGGGGTTGACGGTGAACATGGGCTATGGCTTGCCGGTCGAGTACAACATCATCTCGCCCGATCCGGCGGTGCGGCGGCGGGGAGTGGAGTTCTCGAAAAAGCTGATCGACCTGAGCAATGAGGCGGGCGCCGAGGTCTTCGGCGGCATGATCTATTGCGGCTGGGGCTACCTGACAGGACGGCCGAGGACGGACGAGGAATGGAAGTGGGCCGTGGAGAACTTCCGCGGCATCGCCGAGTATGCCGCTTCGACCTCGAAGCTGGTGATCGGGATTGAGCCGGTAAACCGCTTCGAGTCGCACTTCATCAACACGGCGCGCGACGCGGTGCGGTTCATCGACGAAGTGGGAACGGACAACGTGAAGGTGCACCTGGACACCTTCCACATGATTCGGGAAGAAGACAACATGCGCGCCGCCGTGCTGACGGCCGGGGCGAAACTCGGTTACGTCCACGCATGCGAGAACCAGCGCGGCATTCCGGGGAGCGGTCTGGTGCCCTGGACGGAGTTCTTTACCGCTCTCAGAGATGTGGGCTACGACGGCTGCGTGACCATCGAGTCGTTCGACCCGGATATGCCGTCGATCGCCAAGCTTTGCTGCATCTGGCGCAAGCTGGCGGAGTCGCCGCAACAACTGGCGACGGAGGGGCTGCGCTTTCTGAGGGCGACGCACGCAAGCGTGGGCCCGGTTGCGGCGGCGCGGTAAAGAAAAATACGGTTCAAGAAAGCTGGGCGCATTCAGGGAAATCTAAGAATGTGCGTGCTATCGTCCTGGTTGTCGATGCAATGCCTTGCGGATTGCTCCTCAACAACCCTTGATTTCAGTCAGGAGATGTGAAGATGCGAAGGATGCGGATGGCTTTGATGCCGCTGGTGGCAGTTCTGGTGGCCGGCGCCCTGCCGGCGACGGCGCAGGCGAAGTGGGACGTAACCAAGACGGTACACATTGGCGGAGAAGGCGGCTGGGACTACCTCACAGTCGATCCGCCGGCGCACCGGCTATTTGTCACGCGCAGCACGCACACGATGGTGATCGATGGCGCCACGGGGAAGGTGCTGGGAGACATTCCGGGACAGAAGCGGTCGCACGGCACGGCGATTGTCCGTTCGGTGAATCGCGGGTTTATCACCGACGGCGGCGGCGACGGGGCGATTGTGATCTTCGACCTGAAAACCTATGCCGTGCTGGGCAAGCTGGCCACGATGCCCGATTCGGACGGCATTATCTATGACCGGGCCATGAACCTGATTCTGGCCGTCTCAGGAGACGGCGGCGCGCTTATGACCTTCAAGCCGGATATCGATCCCAAGAACGGCAAGATCGATCCGCCGATCGACCTGGGCGGGAAGCCGGAGTTTCTGGCCGCCGATGGAACGGGGAAGGCCTACGTCAACCTGGAGAACAAGGACCTGGTGGCGGTGGTGGACCTGAAGACGCGGAAAGTGATTGCGCGCTGGCCCGTGGCGCCCGGCGGCCACCCGGTAGGCATGGCTCTGAACAGGAGGACACATCGTCTCTTCATCGGCTGCCGCAATCCGCAAAAGCTGATCGTGATGAGCACGGAGGACGGCAAGATTCTGGCGGCGCTGCCCATTGGCGCGGGCGTGGACGCCACGAAGATCAGCGGAGGGCAGGCGTTCGCGAGCTGCGGCGATGGGTCGCTGATTGTGGCCGGCGAGAAGGATGGGAAGTACGAGGTGGAACAGGTGGTGAAGACGCCGCTGGGAGCACGGACCATGGGCGTCGATCCGACTACGCACACGATCTACATGCCGACGGCGGAGTTTGAGGCGCCGGCTCCCGGAGCGGCTGGGCGCCGCCCGCGGCCGAAGCCGGATACCTTCATGATTGTCGAGGTGGGGCGTTCGGCAGCGCAGTAAGGTCCGTTGCCTATTCCGCTTCCTTGGCTGGTTTGGCAGCGCTCTCGATCGCGTCCCCGGCCG
>JAJYKC010000528.1 GCA_021788955.1 Acidobacteriota bacterium | reverse complement strand
AGGGTCTAGCTGTACACGGCTCTCCACCAAGTCGGTGTCGAGCCACGGTTGCAAGGGTTCGATTGTCCAGGAAACGTAGTTCTCATCAGAAACGTGCTGGTTAACCGTGAAATGTTTTTCCACGAACTGCCTAACGCCGTTTCTATAAATCGGCAGGTAGTCCGGCCGTGCAGAGCCAGACGGTAGGTACGACGCGTCCCCGTACCGATTCAACTTGACGCGGGCCTGATACCCTTCCGTCTGCGGCGTGGTAAACAGGGGAAACAGATGCCTCATGAAAATATCGGTCAGATTGCGGTTTGTGCGCACCGACAAGTCGTGTATCACCGGCACAAGTATAGCTTAGGGACCTCGAATCGATCTCAAACCGTCGCCGAAGGCGGGCACCGCTAGGGAGGACTCATCAGCCAAGACTCTTGCCGTCTCTCGGTGCTCCAGCGGCGTCCTGGGGCATTGCTGCCGGCGAATCCCGTGACACCAACTTGACCGGAAACGCCCGGAGGCTGATCAGTGGCCCCCGAAAACGCAATGGACTCCTCGCTGACTTCGAAGTGTTCCAGTGGGACCTGCCGAGTTCTCAACCCCGGCAGGCGTAGATACTCGGAATTTCCGCCTCTCAAGATTCGGTGTAGTTGGGCGTCTGACGACGATCGATTTGGCTCCAGCGCTCCGTGGGGACTTGCGAACAATGCCGTTGCCCAGGTTTTTGGAGCGATGCAGGAATCAGTGGAAACTTGGGGGCATGCAGAAAACCATTGTTTTCACCATCGCCCTTGCGCTGGCGGCGAATGCGCAGAGGATCGAGACAGAGAAATCGGATCGGCATAAGGTAATCCGGGTTGAAACGGCACCGAACCATTTGAGCATCATCGAACTCGCGGAACCCGTCACCGAGGTTGCGGCGGGAAGTTCGTCGTACAAGATCGAGTGGCGCGGCAACAAGGTGTTCGTGCAGCCTCTCGACCCGGAAGCCACTACCAATCTGTTCATCTGGACCGCGTCAGGGCGTTTGAGTTACGAACTGGTCCCGGCGTCCTCCGTCCAGGAAATGCACTTCGCCATCGACCAGGAACCGGGTCCCAATGTGGCCAAGGGAGTGATTCCCGAGAAGCCTATCGAGGATCCACGCGCCGCCCGTGAGGCGAAACTCGCCTCGGAGATGTTGTTCGCCAGCACGCCGGTACGCCTGGCCGGGGAAGTGAAGAATCACGCCCGCGTAGAGGTCATCCTGAAAGACATTTATCGTGACGGCGATCGCATTTATGTTCGGTACGCGATTCAAAATGGAGGCCGATCGACGTACGTGCCGGGCACGCCAGGCGTGTTCACGCTTCGGTCGCCGCACAGTTCCAGTTCGCTTTATGCGCTCTCTCAAAGCCAGCTCGTGGGCGACGGGATCCGCCTTACCAGCCAAGGGCAGTCTCCAGTCAAGGTAGTGAACGCGGAGGTGCGCGCACACGCCGTCGCGCCGGGTGGCACCACCTGGGGATTGGTCGCGTTTGAATGGCCGGCAAAGACGAACGGCCCCGCCGTCCTGAAGTTTGCGTTCCCCTCGGATGGCGCCGGAGAGGTTAGCGCAGTGCTGGTGCTGTAAACAGCCATGGATCAGGATTTGGAAATCATGGCGGAGTACGTTCTGCGCTTCGTGCGAACCCGAACGAGTCCTGCGATTCCCCTGGACGCTGCCTTCATCCAGAACCCTCCGCCAACACGGATCGTGGAGACGTTCCGTCGGCGCTTCGGCAAAGCGTACGATGCCGGGGTGTGGAAGCGGCTCTCGAATATCGTCTTGGAACCAGCCAACCCTTTCGATGTCAAAGCGCGCCGTCATCTCAGGCCGGAGGCCCTGATTCTCGGCACCTTCATTTCCACAGCGCTTGGGTTGGCCCTCTATTTCAATCTCAGAGCACTTGCGGGGTAAGAGCCATGGCGATAAGTAAGGAACCACTTCTAAATCGAATTCTGCGCCGAGGAGAGGATGCAGGTCTCCTTGTAAGCGCGGCTGCGCTGATGCTGGTGGAGGCGGGATACGTAGCGTGGTTGGAATGCTTGCCCGCGCTCCCAAGCCCGGCGCACCGCGCCGGGTTCCTCGATCTGCCGCCTTGGTACGAACATCCCAGAGTCGAAGTGACTTTGATGCTCACCATCCTTGGCGGAATGATCGCTTGGGCGGCGTGGGGTGTTTTGGGTTTGATACGCAACAGGCCGGATGCGGCCGTCGCGTCGACACACCGGGCGATGGTCAACAAGCGTCTCAAGACCGCCGCATTCTACGCAGTCGTAGCCGGCGCCGACCTGCTCCTCACCCAATTTCTTCATACGTAAACCTGCTCGATCTTCGGGAAACACAATATGGACAACATGGCATGTGGTGACCGGCGGCCAGCGCGCGCGCCCCTGTCGGAAACCCCGGCGTTTCTAATCGTGATTGGCTTATGCGTCGTCTGTCTCGGCTACTGGCTTTTGCTAACGAAGGTCTACCACTTCAGCAACGAACAAGCGGCAGAATTGGCGGCGTACATCCTCAGCGGATTGACAATTCCGACCTGTGCGGCGGTGCTCTACGCGACGCGGCGATCACGGCGGGAAAGACGGAAGGTCCATCCGCCGCTCGTCATGAGTCCGGCCCGTGACGAAAGGATCGTCGCAACG
>JAJYKC010000527.1 GCA_021788955.1 Acidobacteriota bacterium | reverse complement strand
GCGTGGCGAACGAGTGGCGAAAGGTGTGGCAACCCGCGTGCTTCTTGATGAAACGACGAATCCAGCCAACGTACGAGTGTTCGGTGCTCAGCGCCAAGTGCCGCAGGCGACAGCGATGGCGCACTTGGTCCAACAACTTTGGCTTCCCAGGCTCCGGCAAGGGGACGGCGCTCGATTGACTCATGGCAGATCCTCCCATCTTCTCGCGGGCAGCGTGACCCGCGGCCGCCTGCGGCGACAAGCCGGGGCGGGGCCGACGGGCGTGCTCGGCGGCTGGATAAATATACATGGGTACACTATAGCGGCCGCTGCCACTCGTCAAGGGGCCTCTTGGCGTATTATGCTGCCGGACTCGGCGGCAGATCCCCCAAGCCCCGTGGAAAGAGCACTCTGTAACCACTTATTGGACGAGGAGTTAAGTTCGCATCCCTTCCTGGCCGCGCTGCGTGTTATGCCGCCCAACCGGGCGGTAGAAAACGCGTCGCGATCGAAATAGCCGTCGGGGGGGTGGTTTCGCCGCTGACCGCCCGCGTGTTATGCCGCCCGCATAACACGCGGGCCCACGCTGCGGGAGACCGACGCAAGTGCTTGACTTGTGCAACGTTCGCCGCGAAAATGCCCTTCGTTGTCGGGCGCGTTATGCCGCCGGAACCGCCGCCATAACTAATTACGACGGCACCGGGCCGGCGGCAGAATTACATAGTTGAACTAAACCGCTCCGCGGCGGTTTGGCAGTTCTGACCGAAGTTCGGTTCCCGACTCTCTGGTGGGACGCCGGGCGGCTCTCTTCCTGGCGGGGCTTCGCAACTTTCCGCCGCTCGTCCAGGTGCGGTGGTAACAAAGATAACGATTCTACGGGCTTGCGCGCCGGCCCAGGGCCAATCATGCTCAAGGAAGCGGAGGCATCGCGTGATGCCTCAAAACTACTTTCGCCCTGGAGTCGACTCATGACCTCGCTTCGCCAACGCATGATCGAAGACCTCAAGATTCGCAACCGCAGCCCCAAGACCATCGAGACCTACGTACGGCATGTCGCACAGTTCGCCCGCCACTTCGGCCGCTCTCCCGACCTCCTTGGGCCCGAGGAGGTCCGCCAGTACCAACTTCACCTGCTGGAGAAGAAGATCAGCTTCAGCGGCTTCAACCAGTGCATCTGTAGCCTACGCTTTCTCTATGGCATTACCCTGGGCCGACCCGAAGTGCTTCCCCGCATCGCCTATGGCAAACGGCCCAAGACGATTCCGCAAGTGCTCAGCCGACCTCAAGTCCTCCAACTGCTCCAGTGCATCCACTCCCGTTGCTATCGCGTCCTGTTCACGACGATCTACGCCACCGGGCTGCGGCTGAGCGAAGCCCTGCATCTTGGCGTAACGGACATCGACAGCCAACAGAGGGCGATCCGCGTGACGCGGGGCAAGGGGAACAAGCAGCGGCTGGTGCCGCTCTCGCCGGCCCTGCTGGGAGAACTGCGGAAGTTTTGGTGCGAGCATCGCAACCCGCAGTGGCTGTTCCCCGGCAAATCGCAGGACCGCCCGCTGGACCCGTCGGCGGTCCAGAAAGCCTGCCAGCGGGCCGTCGATCGGGCGGGACTCCCTGCGGGCGTGTCGGCGCACACGCTGCGTCACACCTTCGCCACGGAACTGCTGGAAGCGGGCGTCGATCTGTTGACCATTCAGAAGATCCTGGGGCACGCCGATCTGAAGACGACGTTGATCTACACCCATGTACGTCGCGATCGGCTGCAGGTGGTGTCGCAAGTCCAGGAGGGGCTGCCGCTGTGGCAACTCTGCCGCCCGGTGCTTCCTCCCGATCCTCCCAAGCGGCCTTCGACGTCGGGGAAGTGATCCGGCGATTTGGCGGGGCCTTTCTCGACCGCTACGGCGCGCGGCTGACTCCCCAGCATCGCAAGGTGCTCCAGGCGCTGGCCGCCTGCCGCACCCCGGCCATGGGCACGCGGATCTACCGCTGCAACCACTGCGGCCAGACGGTCCCGCTTGACAATTCCTGCGGCGACCGCCACTGTCCCACGTGCCAGGCCGGCCAGCGCGCCGATTGGCTCGAAAAGCGGCAGAGGGAACTTCTCCCGGTCGAGTACTTTCACGTGGTGTTCACCGTGCCGGAGGAACTCAGCGCGATCGCCGCCGCGCACCCCAGGACGTTCTATACCCTGCTGTTCCGCGCCGCGCGCGAGACGCTCTTGGCGGTCGCCGCCTCGCCGGAGCATCTCGGGGCCGAGATCGGCGGGCTGATGCTGCTGCACACCTGGGGCCAGGCCCTCCAGCGGCATCCGCACCTGCACGTGATCGTTCCCGGCGGCGGACTCTCCGCGGACGGAGCCCGGTGGATCGCCTGTCCCCGCGGCTTCTTCCTGCCGGTCCGCGTGCTGAGCCAGGTCTTCCGCGGAAAGCTGCTGGATTCCCTCAAGCAGGAGTACGAGGCGGAAAACCTGCCGATGACCGGCGGGCTGAGCGCGTGGGCCGACGCCGGACAGTTCGCCCGCTGGCTGTCGGCGTTGTACCAGAAGGATTGGGTGGTGTACTGCGAACCGCCCGAGGGCCGCGAACCGGAGCAGGTGCTGAAGTACCTGGCGCGCTACACGCATCGGGTGGCGATTTCCAATCACCGCATCGCGTCCATCGACGGCGAGGGGCA
>JAJYKC010000526.1 GCA_021788955.1 Acidobacteriota bacterium | reverse complement strand
GGCGCAACGCTCCTCGGCCAAGGCGTCAGTTTCTACGACCGCGGCAATGTCACCCCATACACGACACAGTGGAACTTCGACATCCAGCGCGAACTACCCCGCGGTTTCCTGCTCGATGTCGGCTACGTAGGAACACGCGGCCTCAAGTTCCCCAACAACCGAGTTTTCGACCAACTCCCTGATTCTGCCCTTGCTCTCGGAAACGGCCTGCGTGCTCTCGTCGCCAATCCTTTCTATGGTCAAATCGCGATCGGACCTCTATCCCAGCCCAAGGTGGCGGCGGCGCAGCTCCTACTGCCTTATCCCCAATACATTGGCGTCACCTCTGACGCTGCCAACTACTCCCCGTCTTCGTACAATGCCCTACAGGTGAAACTCGAGAAACGCTACTCCCGCGGCTTTACGCTGTTGGCTTCCTACACCTACTCGAAGATGATGGACCTCAACACCGGGAGCTTTTCCGGAGAAACGCTCGGCGCTGGCGGCATCCAGGACTGGAATAACCTTGCGTCTGAGTACGGCATCTCAGCGCTTGACCAGACGCACCGGTTCATTTTCAACGTCGTTTATACGCTTCCCTTCTTCCGCGCCCAGCACGGATTCTTCGGTCACATCCTGGGCGGCTGGGAAGCCGGAGTGGTCGGCTCCTACTACAGCGGAAGCCCGCTCGGCATCGGTTCCGCCGTCAATACGACATTCTCCCAGGGCGGAGGCCAGCGCCCGAACTGGAACGGCCAGAACCCGGGGATTTCCAATCCTACGCCGGCCAAGTGGTTCAATACCGGCGTCTTCAGCGCGCCGCTGCCCTACCACTTCGGCACTTCGCCGCGCGCGTTTTCCGGGCTCCGCAGCGACTGGACTCGCAACATCGATCTGTCGCTCCATAAGAACACCAACCTCACCGAACGTTTCACCCTGCAATTTCGCGCCGAAGCGTTCAACCTCACCAATACCCCGGTCTTCTCGCCGCCCAACACAACCTTCGGTTCGCCTGCCTTCGCAACCGTTAGTTCGCAGGCCAATCAGCCGAGAATTTTTCAACTTGCGCTCAAACTGTTGTTCTAAACTTTCTTCACTTAGGAGAACTCATGAATCGCCGTCATTTTCTTCGTGCCGCCGCTGGCGCCGCCGCGGGGGCTGCCGCCGCCGGACCGCAAAATCAATCCGCCGATCCTCACGCCCGGGCCATGATCGAAGGCCTGGGGCCCCAGAGCACATCTCAACCCGCCGGGCACCTCGCGCCGGCGCCTCCGCCGGACACCCATCCGAACGTCATCTGGATTTTCGGCGATCAGTTCCGCGCGCAGGCGCTCAACTATAACGGAGATCCCAACTCCCGCACCCCGAACCTCGACCGTGCCGCCGTTAACGGTGTCACCTTCGGCCAGCACGTCTCCGGTTTTCCCCTCTGCTGTCCCTTTCGTGGGTCGCTGCTCACCAGCCGTTATCCGCACCACTGTGTCCCGGGCCACGAGTATCCGCTCCCCGAGGGGCAGAAAACGATTGCCGATGTCTTCAACGCCAACGGCTACCACACCGCCTACTTCGGAAAATGGCACCTCGGCGGCTGGCACGAACGCAATGGCCGCGCGGCGTTCTTCATCACGGATCCGAACCGCCGCGGCGACTTCGAAACCTGGACCGGATACGAGAACAACAACAGCCAGTGGGACTGCTGGGTCCACGGCGGCGCCGGCAAGGACGCCTTCCACTACCGCCTGCCCGGCTACGAGACGGACCAACTCACGAACCTGTTCCTCGGTTACCTGAACGAACGAGTCGAGGACCAGAAGAAGGGCGGCAAGCCTTTCTTTGCCGTCTTAAGCGTCCAGCCTCCGCACGACCCCTACGTCGCGCCGCAGGAATGGATGGCCCGTTACAACCCGGAGAAGCTCGAACTCCGCCCGAACGTCGCCCACGCGCCCCGCATTGTCAATCAGGCCCGCAACGAACTGGCCGGCTACTACGCCATGATCGAGAATCTCGACTGGAACTACGGCCGGATCATCGACGCGCTCGCCAAAGGCAACCTCCTCGAGAATACGCATGTCTTTTTCTTCGCCGACCACGGCGACACCCACGGCTCGCACGGCATGTTCCGCAAAACGAACCCATACAACGAGTCCATCCGAACTCCGATGATCATCTCCGGCGGACAGCCCCGTTACAACGGCTGGAAGGTCGGGGACCTGCCGGTTCTTTCCAATCAGGTCGACATCGCTCCCACTACTCTCGGCCTGTGCAACATCGCCAAACCCGATTGGATGGAAGGCACGGATTATTCCCACTACCGCATTCAGAAACCGCAGCCCGGTCCCGAACCGGACTCCGCTTATCTGGAAAATGTGATTCCAACCGGCCACCCCGACAGCATTAACACCCCTTACCGGGGACTCGTCACCAAGGACGGTTGGAAATACGTCTGTTTCGAGAATCAAGCCTGGCTGATGTTCAACCTCAATGAGGACCCGTACGAAGAAGCCAACCTGGCTTTCAACAACAAGTACCGGGCCGAGAGGATCAAACTCGAAGCCCGGCTGCGCCAGTGGGTCAACGACACGAGCGACCATTTCTCGATTCCGCAAGCCTGACGTTCGCCCCTGCCGCGACTGTATGCTTATGCTGTGGACAGCCTCGGCAACGGAGGGAATCCAACGATCGGC
>JAJYKC010000525.1 GCA_021788955.1 Acidobacteriota bacterium | reverse complement strand
AGGCCCTACTGATTCTGAAAGACTTGGCTCCTGTGAAGCCCGCGAACTGCGAAAGTTGGGCTAACCCGCAACCCAGCACCAAAATCGCGGCGGCGCGACACAGCCTTCCCGTTCTTGTCACCATGGACCCCCCTTATGCAACGGATTGGTCCATGTTGACGCGCCACCGCTGCGGCACACAAGGAAGTTACACGTGATTTACTCGTTAGTGACAGTCGCGCAGGATTACCTGGCTCCCATCAAAGCCAGCACCGCGTACCCGGTTGCAGCGTCGCGCATAAACTGCCCGATGTCCGAGTTCGGATCCCGCTGTTTGTTGAGCGACATCGCCGGCCACCCTCCGCCCGCCGCGTCCTGGTTCTTCTTAAGCCAGGCCAGAGCCCGCGCTAACCCGATATCGCTGCTCCGCATCCCCGCCTGCTCCATCGCGTAAGCAACAAACCCCGTCGCGTACCCGTCGCTCTCCGTGTCCAGCGGCGTGCCATCCATCCGCTTCCATCCCTCCACTACGAGCGTAGCCGACCTCCATCCTCCATCGGCTCTGTGCCGCGCAAACACGTCGCGGATGAACTCCGCCCGCTCCACGCCCGTCAGCAACCCCGGCATCTTCGCCGCCGCCCATAACAGCGCCGCGCGATTAAATAAGGACTGCTTTTTGGCGTTCGCGCGCAGGTATCCGGTCAGCATCTTCACCCGCTCGCGGTTCTCTGCCCGACCCCCATACCCCTCCGGCGCCGTACCCACCGCAACCGCCGCCAGCGCCGCGCCCCAGTAAGGCGAATCGTCCGCTTCCCAAGGCTGCTCGTGGAAGTCGTACCACTTCCACGCGCCCTTCTCCGGGCCATCCGTAAGCTGCAACTCCCACAAATTCGTAAACGCCTCGCGCGTAACATCGCTCAAATGCCCGCTTCTCGCGTCCACGCTCGCCAGAACCAGAGCGTTCAGCACCGCCTCGCTCCCCTTCGCTTCCGGGGTCTTGCCCTGAAGGTCCTTCCACTCCCGCACGCGCTTCTCGATTCCCGCCACCACGCGCGCTTCCGCTGCTCCCGCGCCCACCTCGCCATTAAGCGCAGGCCGGGCCAGCGCAAACGGCATCGTCGTGTGGCACGAAATGCAAAACGTTCCCTGCTCCCGCGCCGCCGGCTTCCACGTCATCCACCACTCGGCGCGCCCATCGAGATACGCCGCCGCGCTCCGCGCGCTCCACTGCTCTCCCGCCCCGGCGCCCAGAACCGCCGGAGCTACCACGGCAAAGCCAACCAGAACACAGAGCCGCATCATCGCCTAATCCCTCCGGATCGTCGCGATCTCCGCCGACCTGCCCGTCCCACCCACGTTGTAAGTTCGCAACACGATCTCGTATGTGGGAATCTCGGCCAGCCTCTTCGCCCCCAACGCCTTCAACACCTTCCCCAGCGACGCCGGGTCAAGGAAAAACTCTCCCGCCGCCTCGGTCGACTCCATATTCAATCCCGCAATCAGCAGCACCCTGCCGGCCCGGCTCCCGTTTCGGATCACAGCCACCCGAGCGTACCCGGTTTCGCTCCGGTTCAGTAGCGTAGCCGCGGCGCAGAACTTCTGCCCACCCGAAACATCTTCAAAGCAATTGGTTTTATCGATCCGGACATGCAATTGCTTCTCGAACATCTCCGCCCACGGGTTTGACATATAACTTCCCACGACAATAAAGTTATCGTCGTTGTCGAAGTCCCGCGCCTGCCGGTTCCTTGCGTGATGCACCCGCAGGTTCACACCCGGATACTCACGCTCAATCTCCATCGCAATCCGGAAGTCCGCCAGGCTTGTGATTTGCCGGCTCCGCAGCGCATCCAGCAGACCGTCGCGCACCGCCTCCGGCGCCCGCTTCGCCGCCTTCGCCCAATAGTCGCCGTTGGCGTAATCCTCGAGCGTCACCTCCGTCCGCGTCACCCCGCGGACCAGAACCAGCGTCGAATCCGTCGCGATCAACTCCGTCGCCGGCCCTCCCGGCCGGACGAATGCATCAAATAAGCTATTCGCCACCGGCGGCCGCGCATTAAGCGCCGCCCGCAACTCCCGGTTCTGAACCCACAGCCACGCCAACCCACCGGCTACCGCCAACAACGCCGCCACCCACCCAAGCTGCCGCCACGGCATTGCGGTCCTGGTTACACGCTCGGCCTCCTCGGCAACAACCGCCGTGCCCCCGCTTTCGCGCTTCTGAAACGTCGCTACGTAGCTACCCTTCGGGATCGTGACCACCCACTCGCTCTCGCGCCCCTCCGTCTCGAAGTACTCGTGCAGCTTGGTCCGTAACTGCCTCGCCGACACCCGCACCACATTGTCCTCGGCCGGGTGATAATCTTCCCGCCCGAAAACCCTATCCGCGATCCGCGTTTCGGTCAACTCCTCCGGGCGCCCGCTCAGCGTGCACTCGGCGATATGTTGCAGCATCGTCCGCAGCCGCGCTGACCGCCGGAACGCCTCGCTCTCTCCAACCTGTTGAATCAGCGCACGCTTCCGCTCAGCCGCGTCCCCTGGCTGCACTTCAACTTCGCTTTTCACTACTTTTGAAACCTCGGATTTAACACGTAAATTACGCGATTCTCACTTGCTCAGCTATATCACAGTTGGTAAGCTCCTATCGTCCGCCTCCAGGAGAAGCCATCATGTCCACGCCTGAAAGTTCGCCTCACTCGACCC
>JAJYKC010000014.1 GCA_021788955.1 Acidobacteriota bacterium | reverse complement strand
GCACAACCGGCCGAAACGCTCACCGGTTGTCAAGGCTGATTCGGGTGTGCTGTCGGAGGATTCCAAAGCGCAAATTTCAATGTAGCATGGGGGTCGGATAAAATACCGGTTAGGGAGCTTCCCGATGTCCGAACACACTGCGCCATTGCCGCCTGCGACGTTTGAATTCTTGATTTTTTCTTTCAAAATGCAGGCCGAAATGCAACTCGGCCTGATTCACTTCGGCGAGGAAGAAGACGGTCCGCCGGAGCCGGATTTCGCCGCCGCACGCCATGCCATCGACATGCTCGCCATGCTCGAACAAAAGACGCGGAACAACCTGACGACGGACGAGGCGCGGCTGCTGGAAAATTCGCTGACCGAGCTTCGGTTTCGCTACGTGCAGGCGCTCGAGGCGAGCGCGAAGCAGCCGGAAGCCAAGGCGGAGACCACGGACACCGAGCAGGCCGGCGCGTAGATGAGCGCCGTCGCCTTCCGCATTACGGTTCTCGGCTCGGGCACCAGTTCGGGTGTGCCGACGCTGGGCTGTGATTGCGCCGTCTGCCGGTCCGAAGACCCAAAGGATCAGCGGCTGCGGCCTTCAATCGCGCTGCGGTTCGGCGAGCGGAACGTGTTGATCGACACCACACCGGATTTCCGTACGCAGGCGCTGCGCGCGCGGATCCGCAGTGTGGATGCGGTGCTCTACACGCACTCGCACGCCGACCACATCCTCGGCCTCGACGACGTGCGGCCGTTCAACTACAAGCAGGGCGGGCCGATCCCGATCTTTGGCGCCGAGGATACGCTTGAAGATATCCGGCGCGTGTTCCGCTATGCTTTCGACGACGGGGCGAAACAGTCGGCGGTGCCACAGATTGAGACGCGCGTGTTTACAGAGGCGCCATTCGAGGTGTTTGGGCTGAAGGTGAAGCCGGTGCGTATCGAGCACGGCCGGTCCCGCGTTTACGGCTTCCGCTTCGGGCGCGCGGCGTATCTGACCGACCACAGCGCGATTCCCGAAGAGTCGCTCAAGCTGCTCGATGATCTCGACGTGTTATTCCTTGACGCGCTTCGCCACCGGCCGCATCCGACGCATTCCACCGTGGCCCAGAGCCTTGAGACGGTGGCAAAGCTGAAGCCGCGGTGCGCGTTCTTCACCCACATTTCGCACGACCTCGGCCACGCGGCGACCGAAGCGGCGCTGCCGCCGCACGTGCGCCTGGCCTACGACGGACTGGAGATCGACGTTCCCGCATGACCATTCGCCTGTACCGGAGCCTCGAAGAGGCGGCGGGAGAGTTCGGCCCGTGCGCGCTGACCATCGGAAACTTCGACGGCGTGCACGCCGGCCACCGGAAGATTCTGGCCGAGGTCGCCGCCGTAGCGCGGGAGCGCGGCTGGAAGGCCGGCGTACTGACCTTCGATCCGCATCCGGCCGCCGTGGTGGCGCCGGAGCGTGCGCCGAAACTCATGACCACGCCGGAGGAGCGCTGCGCGCTGATGGGCGAAGCCGGCATCGGCGAAGCCCTGATTCTGCCGTTCACCGCGGAAGTCGCGCGGCTGAAACCGGAGGAATTTGCGCGGCAGATCCTGGCGGAAACGCTGCGCGCGCGGGCGGTGCTGGTGGGCGATAACTTCCGGTTCGGCGCCAAAGCCGCGGGCGACACGGCCTCGCTCAAAGCTCTCGGCGCGCAACTCGGCTTCGAAGCTCGAACGGTTCCCGCGGTGCGGCGGCGCGGCATGATCGTTTCGAGCAGCGGCATCCGCAAGCTGATTCATCGCGGCAAGGTCTACCTCGCCGGAAGGCTGCTCGAGAGGCCGCATTATCTCGAGGGTGAAATTGTCCAGGGGCAGGGCATCGGGTCGCGCAAAACGGTGCCCACGCTGAACGTGGCCGCCGAGCGCGAAGTGATTCCGGCCGACGGCGTATACGTCACGCGGGCGAGTGACGATGCCGGGCGGCGATGGCGCGCGGTGACGAACATCGGCAACCGGCCCACGTTCGGCGGCCAGACACGAAGCATCGAAACATTTTTGCTCGATGGGCTCGACGGGGAAACGCCTCGGTGGCTGCGCGTCGAGTTTCTGCACCGTCTGAGGGAGGAGCGGAAGTTTCCCTCGCCTGAGGCGCTGCGCGAGCAGATCCTTCGCGATGTGGGCCACGCGCAGAAATGGTTCCGGCGCACGGAGCGGCTCGGCGCGAAGTAGCTACTACCAGCCTCCGGGCGGAGTCCACAACTGCAGGTCCCGTCGCGGCGTCCACGGCAGCCAGATCTGTTCTTCCTGCCCTGGCAGCTCGCCTACGGGCCCCTCGATCGCCTCGCTCGGCGAAGTCGGGTTTTTTCCCACCCGGCTGAACTTCATCGGCTTTCCCGTGCCGGCGATGACGGGGATCCGGTCGCTTGCCTCCAGCGCAAGGCGGCGCGCGGCGCCGAAGGCGTTCCAGTCGACGCGGACGGCAAGGCCCCGCCGGAGACTCGTACGCAGGCAATCGGCCAACGTCATCTGTGTCAGCAGCGGGTTCTTTTTTCGCTCGGCTTGGAGGGCGCGGCAGCGGGAAAGATAGCGCTTGAGCAGTTCCTCGCGGAACCACCAGTTGCCGAAATAAGAACTCTTTCGATCGAAGAACGACTTTTCATGCTTCTGCCAGCCTGGCAGCATCCGGTAGATGGCGCAGGGGCCGGAGAGCACGGCGGCGCGCAGCCGATGGTCGGCGTAGAGCGGCTCGAAGGTCTCCTTACGGGGCTGCTTGCCTTCGCGGATCTCCCGGGTGAATTTCGCAGCGTACTCCGCGGCAACTTGCGCGAATGTGGGCGGAAGGGCGGGCGCCTGATATTGCTTCGTGTAGCGCACGTAAGGCGGATCGAGTCCTCCTTTGTGGAGGAATTCTTCGTAGTCCCAGTTGCCGAGCAGACTCGGGAAGACCTCGCGCCCGACCAACGAGGCGAACTGCGCCGCCACCGCCTTCCAACGCTCCTCGATCACGGTACCCTCGCAAGCGCTATCTTACGCTGGCGCGGCCCCCGCGGGCTGTGCGCCCGCGAGAGAAGCCGGTTCGGGGACGGCGAGCGGAGGCTCGGGCGCTACCGCTCCAACAAGCGACGGCAGGCGCTCCTGTAGCAGCAGCGTGGCGGCGCGAACGCTCGGCTCGGCCTGGAAGCGCTCGCGGATCGGATTGTTCAGCAGCACGTTGGCCAGGGAGACCAAAGACATGCCCTGGTGATGCGCCATGAACGAGCGGATGAGAGTGGGGCGGCGCTCGAAGCGATGCGGCTCGAACTGGATGGCTTCGTAAAAGCCGTACGGCCCACGCCATCCGCGCGAGGCGAGCGTGCGCAGGTTCGCGGCGGCGGCGGCGGGGTCGATCATCAGCGCGAGCACGGACGCGTAGGGGGCGATGACGACGTTTCCGCTCGACGGCGTTTCCATCCCGAGTCCCGGGACGCCGAAGGCCTTGTATTGATAGTTGAGGCGGCTGTCGCGGCCCAGGTGCGCGGACTCCGAGATGCCCCAGGGCGTGCCGCGGCGCGCGGCGTAGCGCCGCTGGGCTTTCACCGCCGCCTTGCAGGCTTCGCCAAGCAGCGTGCCGGGGTAGTCGGAGGTGAACAGCAGCGGCATGAGGTATTCGAACATCGTGCCGCTCCAGGAGACGAGTGTGCGGACGCGCTCGGCGAGGATGAGCTTGCGGCCGAGCTTGAACCAGGCTTCGATGGGGATATCGCCTTTGGCAATGGCGAAAAAGACGGCGGTGCGCGCTTCCGAGGCAAGCAGGTCGTAGCAGGATCGGGCGAGAAGCTGCGAATCCACGTCATAGCCGATGCGCAAAAGCTGGCGAGATTCCTCGAACAGGAACGCGAAGTCCATTCCGTAGGCGAGCGCGTGGCAGACCTGGGCATGATGCGCGGCGGTGCGGGTGAGCGTGCGGGCCCGCGCGCGGGCGAGCGCCAGTTGCGGCCGCAGGCGTGAGAGTGCGGCGGCGATGTCGCCGGTGGGCGGCGCCGACGAGTGAAGCAGGGATTCGATTTCGGCGTCGATCGCGGCGTACTGATCCGGAAGCTGGGCAAAGTTCGGGTTGCGCTCGAGCAGCGCTGTCAGGCGGCTGAAGGCAGGCAGGTAGGCGCAGGAGCGAAGCGGCTCTTCGAACGGCTCATCCAGCCAGGGGGCGAGCGAACGTAGCTGGCTGAGCGCGGTTTCGGTGCGGAGCAGCAGGGCGCGGCGCCAGTAAGACAGGCTTGCGGCAGTCGCGGATGTGACGGCAGGATCGTTGCTTTCAAGCCATTCGACATGCCGGTTGATGTCGCTGGCTACCGAGGAAAGATCCGTGAGCAGGCCCTCCCAGGCGAACAGGCCCGCCGGCCGGTAGTCGAGTTGGCGAAGGAACGCCTCGATCTGCCGCATGAGCGTCGCGCCGCGGGAAGGGGCGGGAATCGTGTTGCGCAGCCGCAGGCAGTGATCGCGGAGGCCGTCGAGAATCGCGGGGCGGACGAGCAGTTGCTGGGGCAGTTCGACGAACGTCTGCTTGACGGTGACCAGCGCGGCAGCGAGGTTGCCGCTGTCGACGGTGGAAAGAAAACGCGGCGGCAGCGGCGCGAGCGTGGCCGTGTCGTACCAGTTGTAAAAGTGCCCGCGCTCGCGCGGCAAGGCTTCCATGGTTTGCAGCAGACGGCCGCAGCGCTCGCTCAGTTCGCCGGCTGTGAGATAGCCGAACTCGTAGGCGGCCACTTGCGCGGTAGCCTGCAATCCGAAATTGGTCGGCGAAGTGCGCTGCGCCGTCGCCGGTGGATCTTCCTGGATATTGTCCGGCACAAGCCAGTGGCTGGCGGCCGTCGACAGTTCGTCGAAGAAGCGCCAGGTCAGCAGGGCGGTATCGCGGAGAAACGGGGTATGATCGCGGAAGCCCGGAAGCAGGTGCGGCGGCCGCTCATCGAGCAGCGCGTTCAACACCGGGGCGAGCACCCACAGCGCGGCCACGCCCGCCGCGGCGTTGCCTCCGCGAAGCGCCACGCCGACCAGCATGCCGAGAAAGGCGAGCCCCGACGAGGCGTACAGGTAAACCGTGGGCAGGCTTTTCGGCGAGCCGGTTTCCGATTCCACCGCCGCCATGCTCTGCCATTCGAGCAGGCGTTCCTGCGTAATGAAGCGGCGGGTGAGCGCACGGACGATCGCGTCGGTGAGCAGGAAGCCGCGATCGAGCAGGAACGCGAAGCCGAGCAAAGCTTCTGCGTGGGCGCGGCCGAGTTGTTCGGCCTTTGCGAGGAAGAACGACCGCCAGAAACGGCGGGGCGGCAGGCGGAGGAACCCTGTAAAGAATTCTACATAGGCCGGCGCCAGCGTCAGGCAAACGCCCGCGGCCACGGCTTGTGTGGCCGCCCGAAGGCCGAAAAACCACGCGGCGGAAAGCGCGAGCGCGAACGCCGGCTCGACGAGGCTGCGGCGGAGGTTGTCGAATATTTTCCAGCGCGAGGCCGCGGGCAGCGGGTTCGGCGCCCAGCTCCAGTCGGCCAGCGGCACGCGCGGCAGCAGCCAATAAAGGATCTGCCAGTCGCCGCGGACCCAGCGGTGCTTCCGCTTGCAGTCGGCTTCGTAGGTGGCTGGATAATCGTCAATCAGCTCGACGTCGCTCGCCAGCGCCGCGCGCAGGTGCTCGCCCTCGAGCAGGTCGTGGCTCAGCAGGCTGTTCGGAGGAAAGCGCCCGTCGAGCACTTCGACGAACGCGCGGACGTCGTAGAGGCCCTTGCCCGTGTAGCTGGCGCGGCCGAAGAAATCCTGGTAGGTGTCCGAGACGGCTTTGGTGTAGGGGTCGAGTCCGGTCTGGCCGCTCGAAAGCAGCGCGATCAATGAGCGTCCGGCGGATTCCATGCTCACCCCGACGCGCGGCTGCAGCAGCGCATGGCCCTCGCGGACGATGCCGGTTTTCGCGTCGAGCACCGGGCGGTTGAGCGGATGCGCGAGCGTGCCGACGAGCTTGCGCGCGCTCGAAGGCGGCAACTTCGTGTCGCTGTCGAGCGTCAGCACGTAGCGGATCGGCGGCAGCGCGCGCAGGTCGCCGGTTTTGAAATCGAAAGCGTCGCCGCGGCCGAGCAGGAAGGCGTTGAAGTCTTCGAGCTTGCCGCGCTTGCGCTCGCGCCCCATCCACACGCCTTCGCTCGCGTTGAACTGCGAATCGCGGTGGAACAGATAGAACGGTTCGCGGCCGATGCTCGAGGCGTGGCGCGCGTTCAGGCGGTGGATCCCTTCGGCGCAGGCTTCCAGCAGCGCCGCGGGTACATTGGTGGGCGAGTCGGAGTCGGCGAAGTCGGTAAGCAGGGCGAAGTACAGATGGCGGTCGCGGTTGGCCAGGAAGTGAATCTCGATGCGCTCCAGCAGAGTCTCGACACCTTGCCGCGAAAGCAGCAACGTAGGCACGGCCACGAAAGTGGCGTGCTCTTCGGGGATGCCGTCGGTGAAGTCGAGACGCGGCAGACGGCGCGGCGGAAACATCAGGCCGGCGGCAATGTGAGTCATCTGCACGCCGAGTTGGCTCGCCGGCAGCAGCGCGAGCAGGAGCCACCACAGCGGCAGTCCGGGGCACGCAAGGTGAATCGCGCCGAGTGCCAGCGCGGTCAACAGCGCGACGGAAGCGACGAACGAGGCGCAGGGGAAAGCCCTCGCGAGGCGGCGGAGCGTAAAAGCCGGTGAGAAGCGGCAGCCCGCGCGGCGGCGCAGGCGCGCCACACCGCGGTCGAGCAGATAGTAGCCGATGTGCGATTCGCGCGAGCCGAAGGGGTTTTCTCCCGCCAGCGCCACCGCCGTTCGGGCCACGTGCTCTTCGCCGTACGGGCTCGATCGGGCGATCTGTTCCACCCTCTGCCGGTACAGATCCCGGCTTTCGAATTCCATGCGCGCGTAGACGCCGGCGGGGTCGCGGCGGAGAACGCGTTCCACGATCGAAACGCTCTCCACAATGCCGCGCCAGGGCAGGCTTTCGCAGGCGCGTAGATCGTCGATGGCGCCGGCGACGACGGATTCGGCGGAAGGATCTTCGAGCGAGCCGCCATCAAGCAGCGGGAAGATGCGCTCGAGCACCACAACCTGAAGCAGTTCCGGCGCGGCCCATACTTCGGCCAGCGTAAGGGCACCCGCGTGCGCGGGTTCGAGGCAGGCGCAGACCGAGGCCTCGTCCGGCGTCGTGCCGGGTTGTGCGAACGCCGCGGCGAGAAGTGTATAGGGTCGCGGCTCGCACTTCGGCCGCGCGATGCGGATCAGCTTGCGGCAATAAGCGGGCGAAAGCGCCTCGCGGACTTCGTGCAGCCGCCCCTGCAGAAAAGAGAGATTGTCGAGCAGGCGCGTCACCGCCGCCGGCACGGGGCCGTTGGCCAGCCGCGCGATCCACTCCGACGCGGTACGGCGCAACAGCGCGTCGTAGCCGGCGAGCCGGACGGACAGGGCGGCGCGCGCTGTCTTCCTTTTCATCGGTAACTCGACGCCTGCAGTGTGAACATGCTGGCGTAGCGGCCTCCGCCGGCCATGAGCTGATCGTGCGTGCCCTGCTCGGAGATCCGCCCGGACTCCAGCACCAGGATGCGGTCCGCCATGCGGACGGTCGAAAAGCGGTGCGAGATCAGCAGCGCGATCTTGCCCTGCGTGAGATTGGCGAAGCGCTCAAACACTTCGTATTCGGCGAGCGCGTCGAGCGCGGCGGTGGGCTCATCGAGGATCAGCACCTGGGCGTCGCGCAGGTAGGCGCGGGCGAGCGCGATCTTCTGCCACTCCCCGCCGGAAAGATCCACGCCGCCTTCGAATCGCCGGCCGAGGAGTTGATCGAGGCCTCCGGAAAGACGCCCGAGGATCGAGTCGGCCCGGCTGCGCTCGGCGGCGTCGAGTAGCGCCGCATCGTCGTTCATCGCGTCGATGCGGCCCATGGCGATGTTTTCCCGCGCGCTCAAGTCGTAGCGGACGAAATCCTGGAAGATGACGCCCGTGGCGCGGTGCAGGCTTTCGGGGTCGTAGTCGCGGAGGTCGGCGCCGTCGAGCAGGATCTGGCCCGCTGTGGGGTCGTAAAGCCGCGTGATGAGTTTCACCAGCGTGGTTTTGCCCTGGCCGTTCTCGCCCACCAGCGCGATGCGCTCGGCGGGCTCGATACGCAGGTTGAGGCGATCGAGCACGTGCCTCGTCGAGCCGGGATAGGAGAACGATACGTCGCGGAATTCGAAGCCGCCGCGGATCGCCCGCGGGGCCGGAATCGCGCCGGGCCGCGCGGCCAGCTTCGGCTTCATGGCGAAGAACTCCAGCAGATCGCCGAGGAACAGGCTCTGGTCCGCGATCCCGGAAAATGTCGAGAACACCTGCTGGATCTGTGAACTCGTGCCCGCCAGCGCGCCGGCCAGAAACGTGAGCGTGCCGACCGTGATCGCGCCCTCGAGCGTGCGCAACACCAGGTACGCGTAGCCTCCGTAGTAGCCGAGCGAGCCGATCAGCGCCAGCAGCGCGCCCGCGCGAAGGCGGCGCGTCGCCAGGAGGCGGTTCCGCGTGATGACTTCGTCGTTGATGTCGCGAAAGCGCCGGTAGAAGTAATCGCCCAGGCCGAAGATTTTCAGCTCCTTGGCGCTCTCCTTTCGCGTGCCGAGATCGCGCAGATAATCGAGTTCCCGCCGGAGCGGCGTCAGGCTGTAGGCGAGCGAGTAGCCGAGAAACGCGAAGTGGCTTTCGCCGAGGAACGCCGGAATCACGGTGACGGCGAGCAGCACGAACAGCAGCGGCGAGAAGACGATGACGCTGGCGGCCAAAGAGGTCAGTGTGATGATCTGCTGCGTAAGCTGGCCGAACGCGGTGAGCATGCTGAGCCGGTCGTTGGCCTGCAGCCGCGCGCGGTCCAGACGGTCGTAAAAAACGGGATCTTCAAACGAAGCCAGGTCGAGCGTCGCCGCATGGCGCATCACGCGCAGCGTCACCGTGCGGGAGAAACGGTCCGCAATGCGCCCGTCGCAGTAGTCGATACTGCGCCCGGTGAGGCCCGCGATGGCGGCGATGAGAAACTCCATCGCAACGTAGAGCCAGATCCGCGGCGGAGCCGGACCATGGGTCCTGACGGTCTCAACCAGAATGTCGATGATCAGCTTGCCGATCCACAGCGAGGCCAGCGGCGCGAGCGCGAGGGCCGCGCGCAGCAGCAGGGCGGAAAGCACCAGCGCCGGACCGGACTGCCAGATCAAGCCCAGCACGGGCGGAATATTTTTCATCGCCCGCAGGCGATCTTTCCAGGCTTTCGATTCGGCTCGCATCGGGTTTCAGGCTACAACTTGTTGAAACGAAGGGAACGGCAGACCGTGCTTCCCTTCCAAGCCGGATAACGGGGCAATCCGGATGCCAGCGATCAGTGAACTATGCCAATTATCGCCCGATCTGAACGAACTTGGCGGCCTCGGCGCGCTCCGGCGCGGGAATCGTCTGCGGGTCCCGCCAGAAATCCATGTAGCCCACCTGGTGCACGCAAGAGATGGTGCATAGCGGCGCACAGGCTTTCTGGGTGAGGTACTCGCGGCGGATGTCGTCGATCGAATACTCGGCCAGCGGCTTGGCCGGGAAGCCTCGCTGCTGCGAGCAGTAATGAACCAGCCCGTCCTCGCAGATATAGAGGTAGCGCGCCCCCGCGCGGCAGCGCCAGTCGGCGGGACGTCCGTGCGCGATCGCGTCCTGGAACTGGTTTAATTGCGAGAAATTCGTCTTCTCGAAACTCTTCATCTCCAGAAACACGGCGCGTTCGCGCTCGCCCAGCGGCCGCAACTGGCCGTCGTGATCGTGGATGATGCCGACCGTTGACGTGAAGCCAAGTTCAAGCGCGCGCCGGCCGACGGTCAGCGCGTCTTCGGGGTTATGAATGCCGCCGCCCAGAACCGAATTGATGTTCACGTGGAACAGAGAGTGTTGGGCCAGAACCTGCAGCTTTTTGTCGAGCACCTTCAGGCTTTTTTTGGACACATCGTCCGGCATGACGTTGTCGATGCTGATCTGCAGGTGATCGAGTCCGGCGTCGTTCAGCCGCTTCACCCGGTCCGGCGTGAGCAGGTAGCCGTTCGTGATCATCCCGGCGATGATGCCGTGGCTCCGGACATGCGAGATGAGCTCGTCGAGGTCGGGATGGAGCAGGGGCTCGCCGCCGCTGAACGTAATGATCGTGGTGCCGAGCGCCGCCAGGCGGTCCAGCCGCTCCTTAACCACCGGGACGGGGATCGGCTTCGACAAATCGTCGAACTCGTTGCAGTAGGTGCAGGACAGATTGCAGCGGCGGATGGGGATGATATGGGCCATCACGGGGTGGTCCCGCGACAGGAGGCCCCTGGCGATCATGCGAAATTCACGAACACGCCGCGTGGCCGCACGCCACTTGCGCTCGATGAGGAAACCCTTTGTCATGAGCGGAGAATCTTTTATTGAACCACAATTATTGAAGCACAAGGCCGAACGGCGCCGCGACAGTTTCTCAGTCTGCGGCGACGTGCCAGCCTTGAGCGGAGGCAATTACCGGTTGGGCGGAGTGTTGGGCGGCGTACTCTGCGGCGTGTTCGGCGCCTGCGAGTCCGGCACCTCGCCACCGTACTTGATCTCGGTGTTGCTCTTGAACTGCTTGTAGTCCTGGTACTTGATGATCATCTTGATCCGCTGCGGCCCGGCCTGGAACTGCAGCGTATCGTTGGCGTACGTGTAGGTCGGGAACCAGTATTTGCCGTCGATCTGCTCGCGGTAGGTCTCAAACTTCGGGAACTGGTTGTCTTCACCGCGCTTCAACTGGCCCACGCCCTTGCCGTAGGTCTTGACGATCTGCAGATCCTGGTCGTCCACCCAGATCTCGCCCTCGAAGTAGCGCTTGCCCTTCTCGAGTTTCTTCGGCCGGACGGTGAACTCATAGGTCGAGATTTCGTCCAACTGCTGGCGTCCGAGATAGTGGATATTGTAGTCGTTGATCGAGTCCGTCGTCAGTACAAAAGGCTGCACGTCGCGCAAGTCCTGCATGTCTTCGGGCGTCAGAATTATGTTCTGCAGCGAGTTGACCGGCGCGTACACAACGTGCTCGCTGCGCTTGCCGTCCGGCCCGAAGATGATGTCGGAGACCTCTTCCCACTTGCCGCCGGGGTCGCCCTGCGGGTCCAGCTCCTGCACCTTCACGCTCTGGCGATAGGTGTAGTTTTCCCGCGCCTTGGCGAACTCGGTTTCCTTTTCGGCGAATTTCTGGATGATCCCGTCGATCTGGCTGGGGCTTGGGTCGGCGGTGGCGCCGGACACCAGCGGCGCGGCGATGAGTAGCAGAATGGCAAGGGGACGCATAAGACGGGTCCTTTTTATTGGATGGATAGCCGGGCGGCGAGGTTTCGCCACCAACGGCCTCAAGTTTTCCCGATAAGCTGCCGCGCAATGGTCAGCAACTGCATGTTCGACGTTCCTTCGTAGATCCGGCCGATTTTCGAGTCGCGATACAGCTTCTCAACCGGATAGTCCTTCGTAAACCCAACGCCGCCAAGGACTTCCACCGCGCGCGACGCGGTTTCCTCGGCGATCTGCGAGGCAAAATACTTGGCCATGGCGGCCTCGGTGACGAAGACGTGGCCCGAGTCGCGAAGCCGGGCCGCGTTGTAAACCAGAAGCCGCGCGGCCTCGATGTTCGTCGCCATCTTCGCCAACTCGAACTGCACCGCCTGAAACTCGGCAATCGCCCGGCCGAACTGTTTCCGCTGCCGTGCGTAGTCCACCGCGTGGTTCAGCGCGCCTTGCGCCAGGCCCGTCATCTGCGCGCCAATGGCGATCCGGCCTTCGTTCAGCGTCTCGATGGCGATCTTGTAGCCCTGCCCGGCTTCGCCCACTATGTTAGAAGCCGGCACGCGGCAGTCGTCCAGAATCAGCTCGCAGGTCGAGGAGGCGCGGATGCCGAGCTTATCTTCTTTCTTACCCACCTGGAACCCGGGCGTGTCCCGCTCGACCAGAAAACAAGTGATGCCCCGGTGGCCCTGCTCCGGGTTGGCGTTGGCGAACAGGAAAAACAGCCCCGCCTCGGCTGCATTGGTGATCCACAACTTGCGCCCGGTGATCCGAAAGCCACCGTCCTCGGGCACCGCGCGGGTGCTGAGCGCGAAGGCGTCCGAACCCGCCCCGGCTTCCGACAGCGCAAACGACGCCGTGGTCTGGGAGGCGAGCCCGGGAAGGAAACGGCTCCGTTGTTCGGCGTTGCCCCACCGCAGCAGGATGTTGTTGGCGATCGTGTTCTGCACGTCGACGATAACCGCGGCTGCCGGGTCGACCTCGGCGAGGGCTTCCACCGCGAGCACCGCAGTAAAGAAGGACCCGCCCTGCCCGCCGAACTCCTCGGGAATCTCGATGCCCATCAGGCCAAGCTGGAACATCTCGGCCAGCAGGTCCTTACGGAACACCCCCGCCTCGTCCATCGCCCGCACATGCGGACCGATGCGTTCCTTGGCGAACCGCCGCACGGTGTCCTGGAAGAACCGCTCTTCCTCATTCAGCAGGCTGAGCGCGCGCGCGGACGGCGGTTCAACCGGGAGAGACGCGCTGGGGGACATAGGAACTCAACTCGATTGTAGGACGATTACGGCGGGCCGGGGCGGCAGTCGCACCGCCCCGCGGCGCAGGCCCTCCGCACCCGGATTGCTAGAATACGGTTTCATGTCCGAAGCCGCTGCCGCTTTGAAGAAAACGCCGCTGCACGAGGTGCACAAGGCGTCCGGCGCGAAGATGGTCGATTTCGGCGGCTGGGACATGCCGGTGCAGCATTCCGGCATCCTCGATGAGCATCAACCCGTGCGACGGGCTGTCGACCTCCGAGGTCTGCCTGGTGCGGGCGCACTCGCCGTCGAGGGAATTTACCGGAGCAAGGTCACGGGCGCGAGGCCATCGGCCCATTGCCACGCCATGCGTCTCCGCGGGCGGCTCAACATGGTCGAAATACACACCACGACGTCTGGACTTTTCACACCGCGTGCCCCTAAATAACCGGAGACGTTCGCGCAGCCATGACCGCCGGCGCGCATGCCCACGACAACGGTGACTGGAATTGCCAGCCAGGAGACCGCGATCTTCCCGGCTACCGAACCCCGTTAACGCGATATTCTCTTGACTTTCTCCTCAGGGGCGGGTTATTTATACCTATCCGCGCCCGCGAGCCTGTGATCGAAGGGAGCCGCGAGTTCGAGCCGCATCAAGGCTTCCAGGGAGACAACCATGCCAGGAAAGACGGGTACGATAATTCTGATCGCCAGCCTTCAACCACTGCTATTAGCGCAGCTATCCGTTGTCGGCGCGGGTTACAGGGTTCCCGCGGCTCTACCCGCCGCCGCCGAGCGACCGCAATCTGGCCGAAGGCTATCGCTACCTGCTCGGCTACGTCTACGGCGCCATCGAGCGGGCCCTGACGGAAGACCGCAACTTCCCCTCCTTCCG